>NC_020051.1 GCF_000317555.1 Gloeocapsa sp. PCC 7428 | reverse complement strand
TACATTGTTATATTGGAATTCCAATATAACAATGTACGCTCGTGTTTACCTGTATATACAGTCAAATTTTTAACTGTACAGGGTCAACTTGGTCAACTTATCCGCCCTTACCTAGATTTATACAGATATTTTAGGGCATGAGTATGCTAGTCTAGAGTGCTTATCTAACAAGGCTTTTACATTTACATTGCATAGATGCACCTATACAGCTTGCTCGTACAACTGTATAGATGTACAAATATGTCTGTAAGATTGTAGGAATTGCTGTACATATACACTTTTAATTTATTCGCCTTTCAGTAATTGTACGCTCGTAGGAGTGCCTCTGCTCTGTTGATTGTTGGTTGGCTCTTTAGCCTAAAGCAGTGCGATCGCATCCCTATCGTAGCCTCTATTGGTTGCTGATATAGCATACTGCGATTGTTTGACTTTGTTTCTAGCTATCAGCGCGATCACTTGCTTCTTGTGCCTTCATCATTGCTGAGTCAAACAGTGCGATCAAGTGCTAGCCTTGCCTCTAACCGTGTTCTGCTATTGCCTGCCCTGCTGTACTCAGTATAATGCGTCATTTCCCTTGCCTGTCCTCGCTTGCTAGCTCAAGCTCCGCTACTATGCCTCGCCTGATCCTGGATGAATTTCGGGTTTAGCTCGTAGCCTTGCTGATATTGAAGGGCGATCGCTCACATCGCTCACTTTGAACTCAAGCCTTAGTCCTATCTTACTTAAGCGTATAAAATTGTCTGGCTCCACTGAGCGCCATTATTATACAGCTAAATTTTTGCTGACTAACCGTACGCCTAAACCAGTATTTGTGGTGCTATCTCTGCAATCGCAGCCCTGAGTACTTACCTGTCCGCTACTCCTGCCTGCTACGGCTCAACTGTCTTCGCCCCTAAAAAACTAAACTAAATCTAAAAACTAAACCTCACTCTCACTCTACATAACAACATGCTGGTTGCACTGTCAGCCTATCGGCTTTAGAGGATGGCAATTCACTGGCACGGGCTTTTGGTTTACTAGCGTAGGTGGTCGCCCACCACACCCGCAGCTTGCAATTGATTGCTCTGGGCAATTTGCACATCATCACACAGTCTCTGGACTTGAGGCAGAGCAGTCAATCGAGCCGCCATGCACGCTATGTTGACTGACTAGGATTATGACTGGCTTGAGTTGGTGGCTCTGTCATTCTGTCATGATGTAGTAGAATTGCTGCTACGGCGTTCCCCAACAAGTTAAACTAATTCGGGATTACACACTTTTGCAATACCGAGTTGTTTGACGTTGGGAAAGCTGCATTCAATTTTGAGCCATATCGAAGGAGTTATTATCTGCTCCAGCCTGCCAATGCCACTCGTTGCCATCGTGTTGGCGGCTCGTTCAATATCGTCGCCAGAGTGGGCAGTCGCTTACCTTTGAGTCGAGGTCGTCCCATCTGTCGGGGTTGTCGAGGTGGGGCAGGTTCATAGAGTGCCGCATCCAAGCGCAGGCGAGTGACGATGTGCACTGGAGATTTCATGCCAGACAACGCAAATAACAACTCCAGTGCAGCAAAACTGCTGTCTGCCACGACCACGAGCTGACGATGTGGCAGCCACCGTCGCACTTGCTTGAGCATCTGCCGTGCCCAGTCAGTTAAACATTTATGGCGATGCCCCTGCTGCTGGTTATATCGTTGCGATGCTGCCAGTACCGTGAAAAATGGCAGTGCCCAGACGCGCTGCACCCAGGGAATCTCAACTAATACCATCAAGCTTAACCAACGCAAGCCACTGGCTTTGACAAAGTGTCCATGACTAGAACGCACTAGGTCTCGATAGATGCCTTTGGCTGCAATCTGTTTGCCTCGTCGTCGTTCAAGGGTGTCATCTAGCCCGAACACAATCACACCGCTAGTGGCAAAGACGGCTATCAGTTGTAGAAGCAAGATTTGGCTGGCTTGACGGCTAGACCAAACGGCACGAGCGAGCACCCGATGATAGTTGATGAAATGCTTTTCTTCTGAGTGTCCCATTACTCGCAGTGCAGCAGCAACAGTGCGTTGAGCTGGACTCAAGATCGCTCCAAATAGCAGCACTTGAGCATGCTGCCAAACTCGAAGCGAAAACAACTGAGCAAATGGCTCAAGGAGTGTCTCTAAGATTTCTGGTATAGTGAACACAACAATTTTCTGGGGTAAGCATGCATGAACTCGAAGCATTCTTACCCTATTCCTTTTTGTGCTCTATTGCTCGAAATGGCTAAAGTCGAGGTAACGACATCTCTGTATTGCTCATTCATCGCCTTAAGTGGATATCCGAGAACATCATCCCTGTCATAAAAGTTGAGCCACTCGCTCCCCAAGTTTGGGTAATGCTGTGAGAGTTGAGGTGGAGGAAGTTTGATTGGTGTACCAAAGTCATTGTGACGCAGTCCCCACAGAGCAATTTGACTACCGAAAGTATAGAACAGTGTCAATGTTTCTCCTTGCTCCAAAGGTGTACTACCAATTTCTATTTTTGCTTTTTTCTTCTGAAGATCCCAGATGTAATTGCTTGCTATCACTGATCCGAGGCTATGCCCAATAATACATAATGGCGCTTTTGAACCAGCATTATCAGGTTGAGCTAGTTCGGCTAGAGTTGCGGCAAAGCATTTATGTACTCCGTCATAAATGTCTCGCTCTGAATTCGGTGCCGAAGAAGTGATCTGGTAGCCGATACTGTCTGCAAGAGAATGAAATACGAAGTAACGAAGCCCCCAAAAATCGTTGAGTCTGTCAATTCTCAAGTCCCTGTATAACTTATCCTGAAGGTCTTGAAGAACTAGAGCCCAATAAACTGCTTTAATCGCTAGTTTTGAATCTGCATCCTCTGGCTTTTCTCCTACCAAGGTTGAAAACCGATACTTTAACTTCTTAGCCATACCGCTTGTGAACATCTCCGGATCATTTTCTTCTGCAAACTTTGGATTTGCCGTACCTATACCGTGGATAATGGCTACTGCTACTTTTGTTGACATTTGAATACTCCTTTATTCAATATCAGGGTCGGATGGACTATTAGCTATAAAATCCCTCCTGATTTATTATTTGAGCCGGACTAGCCACATAATTATCCAAAACTCCACAGCCACTGTATCTACAAATTCACAAAGTGATAAGAGACGTGGATCGAATCTCAAATGGTGCCTGCCGAGATACTAATACCATTGGTGAATTCTAATTGTAAGTTTCGTGTAATAGCGGTATAAAAGTATTGTTTTCTCGTAATCTGGTTGAACTAACTAACCCGACTTAAACTTTGCTTATCAATCCGGCTCCCCTAATTCACTAAAAAACAAGGGTTTGAGGCATTCCTTATAATTTCTGCTTATGATATTGCTGCTATTACCGATTACACCTACAATTGGCTACCCTTGAATTCATACCGATAGCAGAGTGAGTAGGGATGGCAAAATCGTAGATGCTTGGGCTAGGGTTCCCCAAGACTGGCAGCAACAAATTCAATCTTATTGCCATCGCATCTGGAAGAAAAGAAGCTTCTGTGATGCGCTCCCGCGATCGCCCAATATCTCGGCAGAACTGTTCCAGGTAGCTAGGACTCTAGGACTTACGCACTGTCCAAACACATGAAGCTTACTACACTGACTCATCATTGGAGAATAGAGAGCAGTCAACTTCTCGATTTGGCGCGTCTAAGTCGGGAACTAGGTCTAGGTCGTCATAGTCTGTTTTCCCGACATGAGACAACATCGATAAAGCCGCGATCACTCCCCTGACTTGTTCCGGCTTTACCTCTAAGTATTTTTGTAATTCGTCCAGGGTGCGGTGTCCAGATACCTCTTGGATAATCCTTAGAGGGATTCCGGCATCGCTCATCATCGTCAGCGCCGTGCGCCGAAATGAATGGGTACTAGCCCCTTCTATTCCAACTCGTAAACAGGCGGATCTTAATATCCTTGCGGCTGAATCTGGGTTAATGTGTCCCTTGCCATGACGACCATTAAACAGAAACCACTGATAGGACGGGGAATCCTCACCCACAGGAATCGTGCGCGTTGCCAGCTTGCTTTTGGTGTTACCTTTGCGAACGATTAGTTCCGGTCGCACTCTTCTTTTTTCGTCGAAGACATCTTTTCGCCTTAAGGTGCAGGCTTCATTAATTCGACAGGCAGTATATAGGCAGATGCCGAACAGGGCGCGATCGCGGTTGTTATCCAGCCCCTGACTAAATAGCAACTGAATCTCGGCTTGTGTAAGTATTTTTGCTCTGCCGTGCCTGTCGATTTTCATCCATAGCAATTAAGGTGATAATTTCTAGGCTACACCTTCATGAGTTCCTATTGTGACGCTCCCGCCGCAGCTAGGCGACTGATGAATAAACGCTTATAAACTAAGAGTAAAAACAATCATGAGTCTCGCAGAAGAAAAGTACGATCGAGAGATAGAAGAGCTAGAGTTTAAAGCTGGTGGGGTATTCGCCATATCAACACCCTCTGGACATAAAAAGAGGTGGGAACGAAAAAAAGAATTGGTGCGACGAGAGATATCTGCGACTAGAACTCCTGAAGAGAAAAAGCGCTTGTCACAAAAGCTGGCTGAACTAGAGCGCAGGGAAAAGGAATTTGCTGAAAAACTAGCAGAACTACACGAAGTTCTTTCAAATCAGCCGTGAGCCGCGATCTTTGCTGTCCAGGTAACTGAGAGTAAATAAATGTCTGAACATCGAAATGCATAAACATTTAAACATCTAAACATTCAAATATCTAAATGTCTATGTTTGTTGTACAATCGTGTCTTAGCAATTAGCTGGTGGCAACAATGATAGTGACCGTTGCTTCGTTTAAAGGAGGTGTGGGTAAGACTACAACAGCCCTGCATCTTGCTACCTACTTCCAAGCTAAGGCGGCTACTCTGCTAGTTGACGGCGACCTTAACCAGAGCGCCTTAGATTGGTCTAGTCGTGGCAATCTTCCCTTCAAAGTTGTGGATGAGAAGCAGGGAGTACGCTTTGCAAGGCAGTACGAACACATTATTATTGATACTCCGGCTCGACCCGCTTCTGAAGAATTGAAAACTATTGCTGAGGGGTGCGATCTGCTTGTATTGCCTACCAGCCCCGATGCTTTAGCAATGGGAGCAATGCTGCAAATGGTAGACAATTTAAAAGGATTAGACACTAACTACAAGATTCTTATCACCCTGGTTCCTCCACACCCCAGCCGTGTTGGGGAAGAGGCAAAGCAATCCTTAATTAATGCTGGTCTACCAGTTTTCAGAACTGGAATCAGGCGATTGGCTGTATTCCAACACGCAGCTTTGAAGGGAGTTCCAGTAAATCAAGTTAAAGGCGATTCCTATGCGGGTATCGCGTGGAGATGCTACTACGAAGTTGGGAAGGAGATCCTGCCATGACCAAGAAAAGTGGCAGTCGGTTTGACGATCTATTCGGCGCGGCTCGAAGTGGCAGTAAAGAGCAAGAGGAATTAGCAGAGCCAACAAAAAAAACGCCAGTCCGCAAAAGCAAGAGTACCGATTCTGACTACATTCGCACAACAGTTTATTTGCCAAAGCAGCTACATAAGCAACTCAAAACAGCTGCGGCGGACGAAGAAAGAGAGATGAGCGACATTGTGGCAGAGTCAATCGCCAAATACCTTGAAGAGCGCAAGGTAAAATAATAGCATTTGCTCATCTAGATGTTTAAATATTTAGATGTTTAAGTGTTTAGATGCAATTTCCTTACTCTAGTACACTGCTTCGGGTGGCTTCCTTTAACTTCGAGCCACTTAGGAGAATATTAGGTTTTCATTTCTTCGCTGTGAGCTATTGCTCATGACGGCTAACCTGACAATACCTTCACCACTTGTAGGATTTCGGTGGCAATTATAAAAAGCTTGCAATAACTTAAGTAAATTCACTAAGGGCATTGTAAAGATTATGAATTAAACTTAAATTAGTACAATTATTCTATATTAAACCTCTGGGAAGTAAATTATCCCCTTAGTAGCATCAGAACTGAGAATGCTCCAATCCCCTCAAGATTCTAACGCACAGATAAAATGCTTCAAAGTTCTGTCAATCGACGGAGGTGGCATTAAAGGGCTTTACTCAGCCAGAATCCTGGAACAGTTTGAACAGAAATTTAATTGTTGCATCGCTGACTACTTTGATCTCATCTGTGGAACCTCAACAGGAGGCTTGATCGCCCTTGGTCTATCCCTAAAAATTCCTGTCAGTAAGATCAGCAACCTCTACTATGGGCGAGGCAAGCAAATATTTAGAAAACGAGGCAGTATCTACAGCTTGTTCAAGCAGATCTTCTTGGGCAGTAAATACGATAACAAGGAACTGGAAAAAGCTCTGCAAGAAATGTTTGGCGATTGCACTTTGGCAGATTCTCACTGTTTGTTATGCATTCCTGCCTTTTCTTTAACAGATGGCAGACCATTCATCTTCAAGTACGACCACCCCGAAGGCGACCTCAGCAGGGATAACAAAACCAAGTACGTCGATGTCGCTCTAGCAACAAGCGCAGCACCCACCTATCTGCCGATTATCACTAGTGAAAACTACGACTACAGACAATTTATTGATGGTGGTGTATACGCTAACAATCCAACCTTCATTGGGGTAGCAGAAGCTTTCAGGTACTTTGTGGGCAAAGATAAGAAGTTTCAGCAGCTAATGGTCATGTCAATTGGTTCGCTAGAACCAAATCCTGGAAGACGGTTTGTTGCCAAGCACGATCGCTCGGTGCTGGACTGGAACAAAGATTTGATTGCAACTTTTTTTGAGGGACAGGCATATATCACCAGTTACTTTGTTGAAACATTCGCCCAACACTGTGATTCCCCGTTTGAGTACGTCAGAATTCCAGGGGCTGATCTTTCTTCCAAACAGTCGCAAATTATTAATTTGGATAACACTTCAACAGAAGCCCTAAACATCATGTTGAGCAAAGGGAAAGACCAAGGGTTGATATTTGAAAAACGTCCTGAAGTTGCCAAGTTCTTTGCGTCTCAAAAGCATTACATCATAAGGTAAGCCGATGGCGGATTGTCATAAACTATTCCTTGAATTCAACTCCATCATCGAATTGAAACCGAACCATAAAGCATTCTTGCGGACATCCCGCGATGCTGTGCGTGACAGAATCAGAAGTTATTTTAAGGAAAAAGCTAATGGTTTTTTCCCTAAATTTCATGGTCAGGGTTCATTCATGATGAACATCATCATCCTTCCTAGTGACGGAGAATTTGATATTGATGATGGCATTTACTTTCTCGTTGATAAAGAACCCATTTATAGCGTTGATACGTTTCATCGCTGGATCTGTGAAGCCGTCGATGGGCATACCAAACAGGAGCCGATTGATAAGCAAACTTGCATTAGGGTTGTCTATGCAGGGCAATACCACCTTGATCTTCCCATCTACTACATCATCAAAGGGCAGTACCCACGACTGGCGCATAAAAGCAAGGGCTGGATCGAGAGTGATCCTAGAGAATTCATCAAATGGTTTCAAGACAAAACCGATGACAAGAGACAATTGCGGCGGGTAGTCCGCTATCTCAAAGCCTGGAGTGACTATAAGGCTGGCTCTCTGCCAAGTGGACTTATCCTCTCTATCCTGGCAACGAGAAACATTCACTTTAACGCAAGAGATGATATTGCCCTTTACAATACCCTAATCGGTATCAAGAACTCATTGGCTCTAAGCTTTACCTGCTACCGCCCCACAACACCCACCTATGAGGATTTGTTGCAAAACTACAGCCAAACCGATAAGAACTATTTCAAGAGCCAGCTCATTAGTTTGATCCGCTCTGCCGAGAAAGCTTTAGACGACAAAACCAGCCTGAAAAACGCTTGTAAAGAGTGGCAAAAGCATTTTGGTGATAGATTTCCCTGTCACTTAGCTGAAGATAATGCAGATGAACTTCTTAGTGCAGCTTTCACAGCACAGAATCTGACTTTCCCTAATCGACCCCTAATTCCGAAAAAACCGGGGGGATTTGCGTGAGCGATATATGGTTTATCAGTGATTTGCAGCGGCTAGTTAAGGAGCGGGAAGCAATTTGCCTCCTTGAAGATAGTGTTGACTGGCTGACAGGGACTAACTGGATTCTTGACAACGGCAGGCTGGTTGTTGAAGCCATTATCCAAGCTCACGGCTACGATTACCCCGTAAAAATGGTATACCCGGCTCTCTTTCCAGCAGTCCCTCCCACGGTGTATCCCAAAAATTCTGAGGAAAGATGGTCAAGTCACCAGTATGTCAGTGGTGCTTTATGTTTGGAATGGCGACCGGACACATGGCATACTGAGGTAACGGGAGCGCAGGTTTTAGAAAGCACCTACACCCTTTTAAGCACAGAAAACCCTCGTGGAACAGGTGAGCAACACATCGTCCCATCTCAACATGAGCTTTCCACGGGTCAAATACTGCGCGAAAGTTTCATCCGCGTTTATGTAAACAAAGCCCTCAACGCCTATCTAGCTGGATTATCGTCCTTTAGCACTGGTTCTATCGAATTCTCAGGGCGATGGCAAAGCCAATCTTACCTGGTGCTGCTCTACAGTGTCCAACCTGATGATTTGCCAGCATGGAACGACACACTGATTCCCAAAAGATTAAACAACGCTGCTAAGAATCGAGGTGCTTTCTATAAAACAGGGCTTCCTCCCAAAGCTCTGGCTACAACCAACACATTGCAAGACCTGGAAGCAGTTCTTGAGCAAGCAGGCTACGGAACTGCTGCGTTGAAGGAACATAGCATTTGGGTAGAAAAAGATGCAGGAGGGCTATTTGGCGTTCTCCTCACGGATGCCGAAGATAATCTCCACTTCTTCCTCAAAATTGCCGCTAGTAAGAGTGAAGTTTGGAAAGCTACCTTTGTGCAATCCAACCTTGACACAATAAACCCCCGCCTACCGTCAGAATTACACGAACTGTCCAGTAAGTCTGTGGGAATTGTAGGTTTAGGCTCTGTTGGTAGTAAAGTTGCTGCCTCGATAGCTCGTACAGGTGTCGGCAAATTTTATTTAGTCGATGAGGATATTTTTCTACCAGAAAACATCTGCCGCAACGATCTTGACTGGCGGAATGTTGGAGAACATAAGGTTCATGCTGTTGCTGAGGTTATGTCCTACATTACCGCCACTGCCCAAGTTGATGTTGCAACGCTGAGTCTGGGAGGGCAAGAATCGAGTGCTGCTCTAGATTGCGTTTTGCGCCAGTTAAACCGATGTGACCTCCTGATTGATGCTACGGCTAACCCAATAATTTTTAATCTCCTTGCTTTCATCGCCAAAAGCTACGCTAAACCGCTGGTTTGGGCAGAAGTATTCGCGGGTGGTATCGGCGGCATGATTGCCCGGAGCCGCCCTGGACAAGATCCCGATCTACAGGCAACGAAAGCAGCGTTTCATGAGTATTTATCTATGCAAGATGTGGCACTTCCAGGAACTGCAACCGATCAATACATTCTAGAAAGTACGGGAGGGGAAGTTTTGGAAGCTTCGGATGCCGAAGTTAGCATTATGGCAGGTCATCTCACCCGCTTGGCAATTGATACTCTCTTAGCGAGAGAACCATCCTTGTTCCCATATTCAATTTACGTCATCGGCTTTCAGCAGGCATGGATTTTTAAGGCTCCGTTCCATACCATTCCCATCGACACGAGCAAGGTAGTCCATATCGAAAGCGGCAATCCTGTATCCCCTGATGTAGATTCTGAAGGAATTGATTTTCTTAGCGAATTGCTGGAGAAAATGCAGGATGCAGATAGTCCTTCCTGAGAAGATCGTCCAAAAATTAATTAAGGCTCTGCAAAGAGCAGGAAGTAAGGAGATCGGTGGCATCTTAATGGGAGAACATATTTCAGATGGTGTTTACCGTGTAAAAGACATCACCATCCAAAGGCAAAGTGGCACAGTCATCTCTTTCCTGCGTCTGCCAGTAGCAATTTTCAATCCTTTACAGAACTTTTTTCGCAAGACAGGATATGACTTTACTCGCTTCAACTACCTGGGAGAATGGCATTCTCATCCATCATTTACCTTAGAACCAAGCAGTACGGATTGCAGAACAATGTGGGAGATCGTTGAAGATCCAAGTGTAGGAGCAAACTTTGCTGTCTTGATGATCGTACGGCTCGATACTATGCAACAACTGGAAGGAACTATTAATGTTTTTCTTCCAAGCTATAAGACTTTTAAAGGAATATTAAGCCAAGAGAAACCATAACCTTAGCTGCTTTGACGACCTATTTCAGATGTTTAAATGTTTAAATTCTTTTAGGCAGGCGCTAAGTGACAGAGTTATTTTGGCTGCTAGGAAAAAGCTAGGGGGCTGAGTGCTATTGGGAATGCAGTTGGTAAACATTTCCTGTGTTGTTTGTAAGCTACTGCTGCTTGAGGAAAGCTAGTTCATCCAAAAGATGGGCAATTTCGTTATTCAGGTCACCGTTTTGGGCAGAAAGGGCTGAAAAGAGCAACGCTGTTCTAGGTTGACTGCCCTGCTGCAAAGACCTGTAAAGCCGTTATTTGCAGATCGGGAAACAGAGAAGAAACAAGTAGCTCGCTACTTTGGAACAATTGTTTTTGATGTTCATCCTCAACCAGAGTGCAAATTGTAATAGTTGGCTTTTTAGGTTTGCCGATATATTCTCTACCACCAATACCCAGATAATCGACAATCCAATACTCAGGTACACCTAACAGAGCGTAGTCCTCGACCTTGCGGGCGTAGTCATTCTGCCAGTTTGTGCTGACGACTTCAACAACTAATTTGATTGAGTCTCCCAGAGTAATTACAGGCTCTTGTTGCCACAACGGTTCGTTTACAAGCCGAGTTTGGTCTAACACAATGACATCAGGACGAAACGCAGTTTGAGTTCCTAGAAGTCTGACAAGACATCGGGGTTGTGTTGCAAAAAACGAGCGAGGTGATAAGCTGAGAAACTCGTGGTTCAGATTCAAGCCTCTCGATGACCAAGTCCAACGTGTTCAAGTGGCGGCACTACCAAGCCCAAATCATCCTTCGTTGTGTCCGATGGTATCTCAGCTACCCACTCTCGTACCACCAAGTAGCAGAAATGGTGAATGAGCGTGGTATGGATATCCATCACACAACGGTGTTTCGTTGGGTGCAGGAGTATGGACAAGAATTAGACAGGCGATGCCGATCACATCTGCGCCCGACCAATAATTCTTGGAGGGTGGATGAAACTTATATTAAGGTGAAAGGCAAGGAGAGATACTTGTATCGGGCAGTAGATTCAGATGGCAACACCTTGGACTTTCTGCTCACAGCCAAGCGTGATGCACAAGCAGCCAAACGATTTTTCCGCAAGGCGTTGAATGCAGTTCACACTCAAGAGCCTCGTGTGATTAATGTCGATAAAAATGCTGCCTATCCCAAAGCGATTGACGAACTTAAAGAGAAAGAACAGCTGTCGGCAGAAGTGCAACTGCGACAGAACAAGTGTCTCAATAATCGCATTGAACAAGACCATAGATTTATTAAAAGGTTAGTCAAACCTGGCATGGGATTTGGCTCGTTCAACACGGCGAGGCGAACGATAAACGGTTATGAAATCATCAACATGTTAAGGAAAGGACAAGTGAAGAAAGTAAAAAAAGGAGCCGTCAAAGAACAGGTGAAATTCATCGCTGAAATTTTTGGAGTAGCTGCATAATTCTTTCCTTCTTCAAGGAGTTTTCTGTTCTTAATAACTTTTTGCAACACAACCGTCTTGCAAGCGGTCATTCTTTTCAATCAGGCGGTGGATCATGACGCAAAGCACAATCAATTCTAATTCAGTGCTCATTGGTATTGACACGCACAAAGACACTCACGCTGCGGTTGCCATCAATGACTTAGGTGCACGGTTCGGTGATTGCATTGTCCCTGCCACTCCAGCGGGATATCAACAATTGCTGGAATGGGCAAAGACATAGAGATTGCTGCTTTTGGCGTAGAAGGAACCGGGTCGTATGGCAAGGGTTTGAGCCAGTTCCTACGTCGTCAAGGACTGAAAGTGATTGAAGTCAGTCGTCCTTGTCGTCGGGGTCAGCAACGCTTGCAGGGCAAGGATGAGCTACTGGATGCAGAAGATGCGGCTCGACAAGTGCTGGCTGGACAAGCCACAGCAATCCCGAAATCGGATGAAGGAGCTGTGGAAATGATCCGGATTCTCAAAGCGGCAAGAGATACCGCCGTCAAAGCTCAAACTCAGGTGATGGTCTCACTCAAAGCGCTGATCGTCACAGCCGATGCAGTCCTACGGGCAGAGTTGGAACCTTTGTCTACCCCTCAGTTGATCAAAGCTTGCCAACACCTCGAAGTCGGAACTCTCGATACGCCGATGGCGACGATGCGTTATGCCCTGGCTGCAATGGCAAAGCGGTGGACACAGTTACATAAGGAAATTGAAGCACATACTCAGCACCTCATAAAGCTCACCCAAGCAGCAGCGCCCGAATTAGTGCAAGCGTTTGGCATTGGTACGGATACGGAGGACCGAAATGCTGCTCACCTTTGGCGAGAATGCAGATCGCGTCCAATCCGAAGCTGCCTTTGCCAAGATGTGTGGAGTTTGTCCGATTCCAGCGTCTTCGGGCAAAACCCAGCGCCATCGCTTAAACCGAGGCGGCAATCGTCAAGCCAATGCTGCTTTGTTTCGCGTCGTCATTGTGCGAATGCGGTGGCATGAACCGACTAAAACTTATCTGGCACGACGCACGGCACAAGGACTATCGCAACGAGAGATCATTCGCTGTCTCAAGCGTTACGTGGCGCGAGAGATTTACCATCTCATTCGCAAATCGCGGAGCACAAAAAAGACTTGACATCTATAGGAGCATCAATACGAAATGATGTTGTACTTCTGTCAGTGCATGACGACAAAGTCCCTTATGCTGTGAGGGCAGCGAGCGCTACCTTTTCTTTCATAAACGTATGCCATAATTCAGGTTTTGTCCGTATAGTCAGATTGACGGAATCACATCAGCGTGGCAATATAGCAGTATAAGTAATTGAGGAGAATAACTGGATAAATTTCTCTCACAGTTCTTGTCCGTAGCTAAGGATACCTTGACTATTTCAACAGAGAATATTCCTTCTGTGCCTAGTTGAGCGCTCAAGCTGCTGGCAAAGTTCCACCCAATATTCGGATTAAGTCAGCATCAGACTTGAAGCGCAATCGCTCATGAGCTTGCTATCATCAAGCACTACGCTTGTACATTTAACAGTCATATACGTTTCTTGTAGAAAGGTTCAATTGTACGCAGGAGCAATTCCGTTCAAGACTTAACTTGACTAACCTACCCCTGATCTATCATCCCTAGCTTAAGCGTCCCTGATAGCACCTATGAGCAATGCCACTCGGTTTGACCTCAGTAGAGAAGAAATTATTGCCCGCTACCGTCAGCGCATTCACAAAGGCAATCGCACTAAGCTGTTGAAACACGAGTTAGAACAGCTAGCACTACATTTTGTTGACCGATTAAAACTGCTTAACTCACCAGATGAGATTGAAGCTTTGTGCACAGCTGAAATTCAACTTTTAGAAGAGGGCTATCCCCAAGCGACAATCGCTGGCAATCAGATACCTTTATACCGCCGACTGATCGAGGATGCAATTTCTACAGGCACTTTGCTCCTAACTAATGAAAATAGTCATATAGTGACTTGGACTAAGCGCAATACGGGAGAACTCGGACAAACACAGGAACACTTCGCGCTTGACTACCTCAAGTACGACCAAGCCACGTACCAACAAATTCGTGGAGAAGGGACAGCAGCGAATAATAGCCGACAAGATAACTTGCAACCAGTGCCACTGCAACGTTACCTCGATACAGCCACTGAATTGCTGGCATCAAACGACGAGCGACATCTAGCGATTGCTATTGCGGCACTGACAGGTAGGCGGCATACTGAAGTGATTAGCAAGGGACACTTTCAACTGACTCACCATCCATACCTATTACACTTTCAGGGACAGCAGAAAAAGCAGATGGGTGAAGATGAGGCAGCACCTGGATTTGACATTCTCACACTCGTACCTGCTACCCAAGTCCTAGAGGGCATCGAGCGGTTCCGCACGCTGCCTGCCATCGAACAATTAGCAGGAGTTGATAGCAAAGACCCAAGAATCCGAGTACTCAATACGCGTATTGACCGCGAGGTCAAACAGCTCTTCCAAGACACTGGCATTATACCTGTATTGGCTGGCAAGAAGACTGTTTCAATTCACAGGCTTCGAGGCGTGTATGGGGCAATCGCGATTTATTTGTTCTGCCCTCCTACCAAACACGAGCACAGGTTTCTCCAGCACTATCTCGGACACGTACTTGACCAGCAGCAGACTGCACCCAACAGCATCGCAACTAGTCATTACTTCCACTACCGATTAGTCAACGAGCAGGGTCAACCCCTAGAAGGTCAGGGAGTGCTACTGGATGCTAATGCGCTACCTTCGCTGAATCAGGATGAAGTACAACTAGAGCCAACGCAGCCACTATCTCAAGAGGAATCAATAGCACTGCTAGAGTCTGTAGAGCCAGTGCTACCAGCCGAGTGGGTACAGGTAGAACCAAAGCAGACCAAACTTACCTCTAAAGCATCCTCTAAAACTACCCCCCATGAGAGCGAACCGGCGATCGCCTCATCCAATAATGATTCAACGTCTAATGATATGACTCTAGCGCCACGCCAACATAGTTTACTGCGAATTTTTAAGGACGAGCATGACCGCTGGCATCAGGTGTTGGATGCGCTCTGCCCTAAGCATAACAACCAGCAGGAAAAGACCTCTGCACTGCTGCAATGGGTTGAAGCACGACTAGGTAGCTCTACTCAAGCCTCGCCAGCGACTAAGGCAGCTATACCAGAGCCAGAGATGGTTGAAGTCAACTCTCGCGCTTCAATAGCTACTGAACAAACGACTCAACATGACTCTACGCACCAAGAGCGGACTTCTGTAGTGGCAGACAGCGCGATCGCAACTGTTGTGGTAGACCAAGCTCGAACCTTGAGTTGGCTCACGGGGAGAATTGAAGCGCTGGAAGCTGAACTGGCTAAGCTTCAAGAACAACGCGAACAAGCGATCGCTATGGTAAAGCAGTCGAGCCAGTTACAGCAGGAGATCGAACACCTCAAAGCCGAGAATCGGCAGCTTAAGCAAGCTGCGGCACGATTTGAGGCGGCAAAAGCGGCTCTCTTGGGCGAGAGTAACTCTACGCCAGCAACAATTCCAACACAAGCTAGGAGTGCCGGCTCTGCTCCTAGCGCTCCTACAGTACATGACCAAAACCAAGTGCAGGAGCAGACCCAACAACAGCAAGTGCCGCATACGATCAATCCTGGCCCGACTCAGATTTCAGGAGGGGCTACACCTAAACCAGCTAGAAGCGGTGGCGCTCTAGACCGAGCACAACGTATCTTTGCCGCTATTTGTGAATGGAACCAACAACATCCTCAGGATACTTGGGCGATTACTGTCGGTTTACTCGAAGAGACTTTTGGCATTAATCGTAAGGCGGCTAAGGAGTTTGTCCGCAAACACCAGAATTTGATTGACGAACACCATGCCCAGATTGGCGTAGACAATCAACGCGGGCACAATCGGGGTAAGGATGCAGTAGCGCTCAAAGCATTCGTGCAGCAGTTTAATGCATAAGCCAATCGCCTACTTGGGTAATCAGAACGCTGCGATCGCATCAGAGCGCTGCGCTCCGCGCATTCGCTTGTAGCATTATCATGCATTGCCCAGTTTGAGAGCAGGGGCCAGTTGCTATTTCTACAACTTTGCCGAAAACATTCAAAAGTGGAAATGTGGCTCCCTGACGCTACTTTTTTGCTGATTAGGCTTCTAGAGCGATCACATTTTATTGCAGTATCATGACTACGGTAAACCTTTTCGGCAAAGTTATCCGCGTGCCTTCTCCACCCCAGAAAACTCCTTTTATCGAACGTCGCGAACGCGAGTTTCTCTACCTTGAAGAAGTCGATGCGCTGATTGCTGCCACCGAGGCAACGCGCAACCCGATTAGAAATCAAGCTCTGGTGCTGTTGTTGTTCTGCCAAGCCTTACAACCCGTCGAATTGTGCTGGCTCCTCTGGCGCGACCTCAACTTTGCCGAAAACACTCTCAAAGTGGCTCGCAATCGCGCTACACTACAGCGCTACCAAACTCAAGTTGTTGTTAACCTTCAACCGTTGTGCGCGGCTGAAATCAATATCCTGCAACAGCTTCAGGAGCGACGCACAACTGAGTGGTTATTTGTCTCGGAGCGGCGAAAACGCCTGAGTGCCCGTTCGCTGCATCATCAAATTCAACAAGCTGGGGAAATTGCACAGCTTCCTTTTCCTGTTCATCCGTATATGCTACGGCGAACTGGGCTTTACTATCGCGCGGCGCTACTGCTTGCGAGTACGAGCTTATCTTTACGGCAATGTTGTCTACTTTGGAATTGGGATAGAGCCAACGTTCCCTTTTCTGCGAAGGAAAAACAAGAGTATCTTGCCATTAGTTCAAAGCAAAAATCTGCGTTTTTGATAGCGCTAGAGCGGATGAAAGCTTTTACTGGGATTAAGCTGGATGAAAACGTTATTGATTATCTGCTGGGTGCTTTTTTGTTGTTTCCGCGCCTTGAGATGATTCATCACAATTACTGGCTCGCTCCGGTGCAATGGCATTGATAAAACTTTGCCGAAAATATTTGGGCTAGTCGGTCTAGCTTTTAGGCAGACCTCAACAGCGGCAAACAAGTATCAGCCATCAGGTTCTGGCTGAGGAAAAAACAACCGTTCGACTGCCTGGCGCTTGGTTTGGTCTCCCCGCCGGTCGTACTTTGATGTCGTTAGGGGCGAGGAGTGACCTGCTAGCTTTTGCACGGTAAACACGTCAATCCCCCCATCCAGCAAGTCCGAACAGAAAGTTCGGCGGAAGTCGTGGGGAGAAAATTCTTCCACTCCTGCCCGCACAGAGAGCTTTTTGACGATCTTCAACACGGCATCCCCCGACATATGTCGCAGTTCTACTTGCCCTCCCTTACGCACGGGGCAGATCAACGCCCCTCTCTTGCGTCCTCGGATTTCAAGCCACGCTTCTACCAACTTAACTGCGGCTGCGGGCAAATAAACAGTTCTGTATGACTTGCGCTTAGCAGAGCAAATCTCTAATTCACCCGTGCTGGAGTTGTAGTCTTGCAGTTTGAGCCGCGTCAATTCCTGCCGACGAATGCCACCGCCGCGCAGTATAGCTAATATTGCCGCATCTCGAATTGCGATAGTGTTAGCCTCATCGCACTCATCTAGCAAAGTGGCAATTTCCTTGTTGGCGAGGGCACGACCTCTCAATTTCTGCGGCGGCGTATCAATGCGCGGCAGATCAGTGGCACGAGCATAATCTTCGTAACTCATCAACCCCAGTCTAGCCGCTTCTTTAAGCACTCGCCGCAGGGCAGCCACCATTTTTTTCGCCGTTGCCGGAGCAAATCGCTCGACAAGAATTGCCCGCACTGCCGCCGTGTGTTGGTAGCTCAGATTAGACCAATCTAAAGTCAAGGCATCGCACTCGCCATCAGTTAGCAAAGAGGCGATCGCGTTCAAGCTGCGACGCATGGTGGCTCTAGAGCCTTGACTTAAAGAAGCCAAGTACACCGATGCTGGGTGCAGGGTAGAAGGTACGGGCGCGAAAAGTTTGAGACTTTTCACTCCACCTGAGGTAAGCGAGCGCCTACCACGGTGGGGCGATTTCCTTTGTTGTGGTTCGCTTTGCTTTTCGCCCTTGTTTTTCGTTCTCTCAAGTTGCTTGTTAGATGCCGCCAATCGGTCAGTTTCAGACATTTAGTCGTTGGAACTGAGGTTCTCAATAACTATTTTTTCACGAAAACTACACTAACAGCGATGTCGGGAAAGCACATTGCACATAACAATGAAAATTGTGCGCATGTAACCCACAAGTGTCGTAATTTCTAGAGTTGTCTAAAAACTCGGAGTGCTAAAAGTAGACAAGACCCCATACGTCAAGAAATTTTGTAGAAGAAAACTAGTCTGTACAAAAATTTAATTGTTACGCTGAAAATGCGGTCGTTGCTTTTTTAGCGTAGTTGAGCTTTGATAAATTCCAATTCCTTGTTGATTGCTAGCTCTAAAACAGGGTCGTCAAGAACATTACAAGTAGCAATACCAAATTCGAGTAGAAAGACAGCTTCTACACGTTGACCTTTCATAGATTTTGTCTTGGCTTCATCCTACAAAGCAATAACGAATGCATTTGCTTCTTGATAAGTATTGAAAGAACTAACAACTTTTTCGGGTTTAGGCTTTTTTAGCTGCTCGATAATATCCGAAGTGCTATTTACAAAAGATTTTTGGTTACATAAATCTGGTTCTGAAGAATGCGAATTCACCTCATTATTTGCTGCTCAAGCGCTGACCGCCTTTACTCAAAGCTTTATCGACTTTGATTTCTAGCCAATGTCGTTCTCATTCCTCTTCTGGGTAAGTTCCTCTAAGACTGCGATTTTTACTGTAGTAGTTTACTTGTATTAGGCATCGGCTAAAAACCTCTTGTTGGTTTCAAGAGCAGCAATCCTGGCTTCCTGTTGGTCTTAAGCAAGAGAGATCGCCTCAATTACCTTGAGATCAAAGACAGAGATGGTATTGCCATCAGGAGTTTGAAAATTCCATCGCTGTTGACCTGTTTCTTGAATCGTCACTGAAACAAACTGGCAATTAGAAAAGTACTCCCAATAAAGTTCTAAACTTTCTGCACTCTTTCTTAGCTGTCGAATCGTAAAACTTAACTGTTTCAACACAACATCTCGCAGCTTTTCTGGTATCCAAGCCAACTGAGAAAGCGCATCGGGAGCAGAACACAAATGTGTGGTTAACAAGTTAACAACGCGATCGCGTTGCTGCGAACTCATGCAACTAGCAGCCTGCATCAGCTTTTTGGCACTGCGTACCTGTTGTGCCAACTCTACCCAGGTGGCACAGCCCAACACTTTTGCTGCCAATTCTCGTGCAGTTGGTATTTGCTGTGGCAACTCTGTTTGAAGGAGTGCAATTGGTGCGATTGGTGATGAATTGGCGATCTCACCAACTGCAAGAGTGCAAGTATTAGCAAAGCTTTGGGTAGTTGAATTGGTGAATTGGTGAGGACAGTGCCGTGTGGGGGTGTCCCCCGTTGAGGCAACTGTCCGGTGGGGAGAGGCGTAAGCGTTGCCCTCTTGAGTTATTGCTTCACTCGGCTGCTGAGAAGTAATATGGGCATCTTGTCCATCAATTTCATCAATTAGTGTTTGTAAGTTAGTACTAGTAAAGTTTTCAGCGATTGGTGATGCCACCAACTTACCACCAACAACCACCAATTCTTTATCATTGGCATCTGATTGAGTGTTGGGGATGTAGACCATCTCGCTGCCTTCACCTTCAATCCGACCGTGACCTGCTGCTGCTAACGGCTGAAAAATTGAGCAGCGAATTTTTTCTACTGCCCAGTTTTTTAGGGCATTGATCCGCGTCTTGAGGAACGATGCCCCTACACCCTTGCTACACTTAGTAAAAAACTTCTCTGCTTGAGTTTGTACCTTGAGAAAAAGCCCCTCTAGCTGGCGGTTAGGTGCGTTGTGTGCATGAATCAGCTTGTGCTGCCATAGATAGAACGAGGCAATTTCAATTGCGTATTGCATTGTCTCGCCACTAATAACTGGCAGCGGCTGTTCGCCTTGTAGCACGGCATTAACTAGATGCAACCACAAAGCAATGCGGGCAGTGTAAGACTCAATCTTGGCGTATACTAGCGACAGCCCAAAATGCACTTCCTCAATCTCAGCATTAACCAAAGTATGGTTCCACCCCTGGAACAGCACTTTAGCTTCGTGGGAGAGTAGGTAGTCGGTTTGGGGCAGTTTTTCTAATTCCCCATACAACTCCTGCAACTTCTGTTTGAGAGTATTGGCAGAGCGAGAAGACAATAGATCGAGATACCTAGCTGGTGCATCGACAATCGAGCAGTAGAGAAACCGAGACGAGTAACCGCTGGCAATGAAGTTAACTTCGTCTGCCATTAACCGCGCCAACGTATCCCATTGGTACGTTCCCGTCTTGCTCAAAGCAACGCGACCTAAAAATAGCCGCGCATCGTGACGGTCGAAATTACCGCCAGAACCATTCCAAAACGATAGTTCTAGTTGCAAGTCATCGCCCTTACCGCTCTTATACTGGTTTAAGCGTTGGTAGTCTGCTACTAACTCGTCCAGATATTCCAGCAAGCCGCGTGGATTTTCGTCATGAATGCGAATTTTGGTGGAAGTGGTGACGTTATTCAGCAACCGCCGCTGTCGCACTGGTGGTTTGCTTTCAGCATCCTTGTCATTTTCGTAGTCCTCCATTTGAATGTCGTGGATTTCTTTGGCTGCTGCTTCCATTTCCTCTAGCGGCTTGAGGATTGCCTGTTGGGGTGGAGTTTTGGCTTGACCGCTGTGGGCGACGTTAGCCGTCCAGAAAATACAGGGTTGCGTGTAGCCACCTTCTGGATTAATGACAACCCTTGCTGCCGTGCCGATGCGCGAGGCACTAGAGGCAAGAAAAGTGTTAAATAGGTACTCTGGTGCGGTGGGCATCGCTGCTGCCATAGACACTAGCGGATCGGCTAATGCCTTGTCCAAATAGCGCCCGATATCCAATCGCTTGCGACAACTGGTGAGTATTCCTTGAAAAGACTGGACTGCCGCAATGACTTCGGTGGCTAGTTCGCCTTCAGCCCGAACAATCCTAGCTAGAGAGTTAATCTCGTTATACGTCCGTCCGGTAGCAGTAGCTAAGTCCATCAAGGCGCTGGCAACTGCTGATTCAGTTTCGTGCCGCGAGAGAATTTCTTTAATGCGATCGCACAAAGTTACAGCAGTAACGGGTGGTTTCCCAGTATTGCCAACGTTGCCATGACCAAATCCTCTTCCAGAAACCTGATTATGACTTTTCTGGGTAGCTTGCTGCTGTCGATTTGGTTTGACGTGCTGCTTCCAGTACCATGCTTTAACACAAGCCTCTACTCCTTCTGGTTGACAGCTCGGACCAGGGCGGTCTTTTTCGGCTGACTTCCAGATCGCATCTACCTCAGAAGCAGGTAAGGGTGGGGTGCAGCGGTTAGCGTAGTCTTCCAGCATTTGCTGGGGGTTGCCGTTAAAATGCTGCCCGATAGTTTGAAGATAATTAGCAGTACCGATGAGGTCGCGGGCTAATTTAGCTCCCAATACGTTGCGGCTGCCTTCATTTACTCCAGATTCAAGTAGTAGGCGAGATTCCTTGGAAAGGCACGCTTCTAGGGGGACTGATTCAAGAACTGGAATCCGAATATCTTCATAGCGTTGTCCTTGAGGTGTAGATCCACAAATCGGTTGCAACAGTGGCAGTTTAGTCGCTGGCGGTTTTGGTAGTGGAATAGCAGCGCGTAGCTCCTCGTAGCTATAACGCTTGTCTCCACAGTGAATGATGTTGCAGCGTACTGGTTCGCACCCAGGTTTAATATGGTAAGAACCAGCCAGTCTCATCACTCGACTGGGATTTTTCAATGCTGGGTCGGAACCAGTATAGGTGAGGAGAGCCGTTTGCAATTCTCGCCATTGTTCCACGGCGATCGGTTTGTCAAATACCCAATATGTGTGGACTGACTTGCGGGTAGCAATTTGTAATGAAGGTTCCGGTATCCCCAAGTTTTGCCAAAAATTAATTTGATCTTCAATGGGGCGATCGTCAAATTCACAGAAGATCGCACGGCAGGACTTGACGTCTTCGTCTTTATGTCCCCCACCATTCACCACGATGTAAACGCCATATCCTTGTGCTTGCCAACGTTCTACTTGCTCCCAGTTCAAGCGCTCGGCTTTACGTCCAGTGTTGGGAGCATAGCGGGGATCTTCCTTCGATAAAAATGCTCTGATGTAAACTGCATGCCCTGGTTGATAACCCAGTGCTTCTAGATGAGCAGTTGCTTGGTTGCGATCAATGCAAGGTTTTTGTGATGCGACGAACTGATTTTCGGACTCCTGGAACATCTCGAATCTCCTAGCTGGCAACCAAGACAAATGCAGGTGATCGCAATAACATGACTCCTGAATCCGCTCTGCGCGGAGAAGTCGGGGATAAAACTTGTTCCCAAGTCGGGGTGCTAAGTGAGCTGCATCTGTCTCGGCTTTGACTTTAAAAAGGTGCTTCTTGGTTTTATAACAGATGCCTTTATTGATACCGAGCCATTTTTCGAGCTGATTTGTAATAGTTTTTATTACAACCTGAAGCGAGCGATGCCTGAAACGCTTGCTCTATCGTGACCTAACTCTTATATTTGGGGGTGGGGTTCTAGAGACTTTGGGGGTGGGGTTCTAGATTTTTCGGGTAGGGGGTTCTAGAGCCGTTTGTAATAATTTGGGGGGTGGGGTTCTAGAGTTATTTGTAATATGTTACAAACTTGGGTATCTGGAAGTTTTAGCGTCGAGCGTGGTAATTGCTATAGCCCAGCTTTAAAATAAGTTGATTCTCATAACAGCTCTATATCTAGGGGACTAATAGCAAAAAGCGTGCTTTAAAACCCTGTACATGGGCAATTGTAGGTTTTGTAATAGGTTTTGTAACGATCGCCAAAAATTAGCCAGGAATCAGAGCGCTCGACTCATGACGTTCCGAGCAACCTTCTAGAAGCCTTCGTCGGACGAGTAAGATCAAGAATTTAATGCAAAAGTTCGTTCCAAAATTTCTTGGTTTTCACTTGTCAGGGAACGCTTTTCGTTCTCAATTAGAGAAATTAAGCCTTGGCTGAGTCCGCTAAGTGCGGATAATTTTGGCTGACTCCAACCTTTTTCCTTTCTACGAGCTTTGATTTGGGCACCAGTGAGAGTATATTTTGTCTGGACTGGTAATCCTACTGGTTGTATTTCAGGTTCGCTAGTTCGTCTAGGAGCGATCGCATCTTTTTTCCAACTTTCTGGAGGATCGATCCATAGCTGTGCTGATAGAAGTTGGTCGAAGAATCCTTTCGGTCTGCTCGGGTTGCTGCGCCCAAAACCAGGAGGTCGCAACTGTGGAGGGTAGGTTTCTGGGTGAAAGTAAAGTTGCCAACCTTTGTCGTGCAGGGCTAACAAGTTCTCGTCCCAACTATTAGCAAGTTTTTTACGAAGTTGGCTATCTTGTCTTGCCGCTTCAATTCTTTGAGAGCCGTAGGCAATTTCCATCAGAGTCTGCGCTACATGATGATTCTGCCGATCAATTTTAGATTTGAAGAGCAGCCACACCATCAATCGGGCGGCACCTTCACGATGTTGCCAAAGGCTCATAATATCCTCCAGCAATGCTTTAGATAGTTCGCCGCACAGACAGTAAGCACTAATATCTCTACGTCCTTCATCGTTGAGAAAGTACTTTGCCCATAGCCCAGCTCGAACAGTAAAAGTGATGCCTGTTAGCTCTTTATTACCAAATAAATCTTGTTGATAGTGGTAACGAATTCCTAATAAATGCCAAAGCCTACCTTCCTCTACAGTAAACCCTTTCGCTTTGCCTTGAGCGGGCCAGGAAACATAAGTTGTAATTTTGCAAGGTTGTTGGGCGATTTCTTTAATTAGTGCTAACTTTTGTTGTCGGTTTTTATCGGTACGTTTTTGCAGACCGAGATAAGCTTCGATTTGCCGATCGTCTATGACGAGTTCCTGTTCCCAAGGGCGATCCAACTGCGTAGCATGGGCAGCATAAATCAGGTGCATACAAGCTGCTCGAATGTCAAAAGTATCAATGACAGCTAGAGCCGCAGCACCTGCTAGTGTTGCTGGATATTCATGTTCCAGGTCTTCCGTTACCCAAAACAGGACTACTCCCTTACCATTTTCAACATCTTTGGCGTAGCACAGCTTACCATTGGGATCGGCGCTCCAAGGTAAATCCTTCCTCTGCGTCAGGATACTACTTGCTCCCCAAATTGGCATTGCTGAAGCCATACTGGTTGTTGCTGAATTGACAAAGAGATCGGGACTAGTTTGAGGTCTATCTGTAAGTTGACGTTGCTTTTTGCTATCCTGTTTCTGAGCCACTTGCCGAGTTGAGCGCGTGCGGCGGGTTCCACCTTTAGTAGCTGATTGCTTCGGCTTGCTGCCAGGTATGCTTTTACGCACCATCTCCATTCTACTCCTCAACTTGCACATGACTGTAGTACCAATCGCCAGCTACAAGGTATTGCCTTGCTTGTCCACCGCTTACCTTTAACTGCTACGTAGATTTCCTCTACTCGCCAAGAGTCACCAGTCGCGTATAGGTGGCGGTAACGCTTGTCTAATTCCAAGCTGTAAACTCGTCGAAGCTTTTTACAAATGCTATTATCGTTTGGTTTCCGCATCAGTTTTGCTCTCTTGAGAAATGCAAAGTCGTCAACGGAGCTATTCGATCTGGGGATAAGATTGGTGAGCTTGTTTCGCTCCTATTCAATTCAGAAGCCGCGTCACCTTGTTGGGGGACGAGTTGCTCGGTTGTTATAGAATCATTTGCTAGCCCAGAAGCTATTACGGCTCCGTCATGATTAGCGTTGGAGTCAGCCTTCTCTAGATCAGCTAGGATGAGTGAGTGAATATACTTCTCAATAGTTAAATTATTGGTAGAATAAGCTCTTTGTTGCACAGCTTCTGCCAATTGGGCTGCAAGATAGACGGTATATTTAACAAACGGTTTATCGCCTTTTCCAAAATCTGCTTTATGGTGGGAGATGGTATGCTCTTGCCAGTATTCGCATTCAAGCGCTCGTTGAAATCCATCTTTTTCTACCATGTTGAGAGTGCCGTGCTGGTAGCAATAGATGGTTTGGTTATCAATAGATTCTCCCCTCCAATGACAGTTCCAGCAGCTCTTGTAGGGGTTGTCATTGTCTGCGCGATCGCTTGCTGCTTTGCCCCGATTACCGCTCGAAGAAGACAACTCCTGCTCGTCCGCTTCTGTAGATGCTGCTACACTCGGACTAGGAAGTTGCCGATCGGACTTAAGCAATGCAATCCCGCATTTGACCGACACTTCCCCTGAAGCAATTTTATCTATGACGTATTGGCGTTTCTCAACTGATTCTCGTATGACTCTATAAGCAGCATTTATGCTCTGCTCGTTGAGGATCAAACGGAGTGCTGCCGCCTGCTTGCAATCGTCCAAATCTATTGATTGATCGATCAGCTCCACTACCTTGGCAGCTTTAGAGTAAGTCACCCCCGATCCAAGTCCTACCCGTTGTGCAATGCGATCGCGAACCCTGCCAAAGTCATTTACCAGAGTGGAAAAATTTTTCCACTCTGCTCTAGCCGTATTGTTGTTTTGGGTAGCTAATTTTCGCGCTTTAGCTAACTCTGACTCGATACTTTCCCAAGCCTTGCCTTCTCTTACTTTCTGCTCATTGGTCTTCTGGCGGCTAGCATTCTCTAATAGTAGTGCTTGTAGTTCTGCCAACTCGTCCGGAAATTCTCTCTCTACACAGGGGACAGTTTCAAGGCCGAGTTTTATTGCAGCTTTCCAACGCCGATGACCGCTGATGATAATACTTGAAGGAGTAACAACTAAAGGTTTAATCCATCCACTGCAAGATATCAAATCAACCAAATCAGAAACGTCTTCATCATCGCCGTAAATGCTAGTGTTGCGGGGGTGTGGCTTTAATTGATCCAGGGGAACCAATTTATGAAATATTGACTCTAACTCCTGCTTTGGTTCTCTCACCTTAAAAGCTTTAGTTTATGCAAGTGTATAGTTTATAATGCATTATACATTTATTAGATGGAAATGTAATGCAACGCAAACTTGTGAACTGATCGATCTTTGTCACAAAATAGAAATACGTAAATTCACGTAAAGCACGAACTAGTCTCTGTGGAAAACCGCCAATACCGACTGATAGAGTTAATTGAGTCAATGTTGAGTTCCGGCTGGAACCAAACCAGCTTGAGTAGAGCGATTGGTGTGTCTCAGCCGACGATTGGGCGTTGGCTTGCTGGTAAAAATCTTCCAGAGCCAAACTCAAACAACTTCAAAGGACTGGCACGAGCAACTGGCGGCACGGCTGAATCGCTCTTACTCTACCTAGACAGCGAGGTTTCTCTCGACGAATACCTATCTAGTGGCACAAAATACAGCCGCACGCCCGAACAAATCAAAGCTGATATTCTTAGACTAGACCCAACAGAAATTGCTGCGGTAATAGCTTTCTCAGCCGAAGTCTTAGCTAAAAAGTTTCAATATCCCAACACTGATGCCGTAAGCCAGAACTTACATTCAACTGACAATAAGGTTCCAGCGTGAAGTACCCCGCACTATGCGCTAAGCGCACGCTACGCGAACGTAAAAATACGTGCAGGGCTTCCTGACCTCACCCAAAGAAAGCGGGTGATGCCCAGTCCTACAACAGGCTGTTCGGCGTGAATTTCCCCTCTTCCAGAGGTATTTTTGATTCAAAAAAGAGTATCAGGTTGAGGGCAGCATTTGTGTCACGCTCCCAAAAGCTCTTGCATTCTGGACACTCCTATTCACGAGTAGCAAGAGTTAGATCCTCCTTGATGTAGCCACAGTTAAAACATCTTTTGGAACAGGGGAAAAATCTATTTACATAGCGTATTTCACAACTGTAGATATCCCCTTTATATTTCAATATTGTGAGGAAGTTTCCCCAGGATACATTACTGCAACTTGGGGTCTTCCCGACAGGAATGATAAAGTCTAATATCTGTCTTTTAGGCGGCTGGGCATCATATACTTCTTGGCTTCTCTAGTAATTATGCTCTGTTGCTGTTTCTCCTAGCGTCCTATCTTGGCATCTAAGGCTCGAACCTTGCTTAGATTTTTACAGTTGTTGAGCTGTAACATAGTCACCGCCAACTAGCTCAACTCAGTTTCTTGAGAATATTGAGGCGCTTGCGCGATCGCTGCTTCACGACGATGCTCAAAACAATGCCTATAACTAGCCTTAGCTAGGCGCTATCGCGCCAGCCCCCTTAGCAGTTCTAAATTTATCTACTCCATGACTTCAATAGTGAAATCGGGTTCGACAAACGGTCAGCCTAAGCGTTCCCAATTGCCTATATCTATCATGTCTCAGTCTCTCAAAGGGCTAAGTTTACTAGCTGCAAAAATTTGGAGACAGCTTTCTAGGGCTGAAACCCTGGAAGAAGAAGTTGAAATTTTAACTCACCTGTGGCAAGTTCAAGACGATCGAGAAGCTGCCATTGATGCTCAGGCAGAGTTAGCCGATCAAATTGACGCTGAGATTGCAGCTGTGAAAGCTAGGATGGAGCATTTAGTCAGTATTCACACCAAAGAGCTTGCTCGGCTCGTCCGTTGGCGAGAAAACCTGGATACTACCATCCTGCGTCTGAATGAATCAGGGCTAGTTAGCAGTGAGGCAGCAGGACAGTCTCGGCGAATCCGAATAAAACTCAATCCACCTGCGTGTGAAATCCTCAACATCAATGAAGTACCTCCAGATTACATCACCGTGAAGGTAGTGGAAGAGCGCAAACCAGATAAAACCAAAATTAAAGCAGCTTGGAGTAAAGGTACTCCAGTACCAGGGACTCGCGTGGAACGCAAGCGCAGGGTCGTCTACGAGATTGCCCCGACCAGCCTAGAGCAGATCAAAGGTGAGGTTCAATCCGTAGCTAAACATTCTCGGCGTTAGGCTGGTCGTTACCTATTACTCATTCAATGTGGGTAGTGCCTATTGAAGCTGTTATGTACCAATTATTTGATTGGATCTACCACAATTAAGGGCAGCGATTGATGCTTTCTACAAACCAACCGTTCCGTGGCAAGTGTTTCGCTTTTCCAACCCTGGACAGCCGACTGTTGCCGATTTGCTCAATGGAGGCGATCGCCTCCAAATTAATTGGGCTTAAAGGGACACCCAGACACAAGATGGTGTCTTTGCCGCTTCAGCCTATCGTTGTGCGCCAGGTTGTGCTGTGCATCTACGAGCGATCGGTGCGTGCGGTGGGCGATCGCTTGCGGCTGCCTCTATCCTGATGACATACACGAAGTCTGGTGTATTCAATATCCCCAACTTTATCAGGAGTGGGAAATTCGTAAACAGCATCGGTTGGGGTACAAGTTTAATGTTAAAGTTGGCGATGCCAAGAAGCGAACGAAGTGGAGTCCACCATTCATAGTCGTCAACGAACGAATATTGTCACACGTTCATGGAGTAACTTCTGTTGAAGATTGCGAAGTCAAAGTCGTGGAGAAATTTACTCAATTGCAGCAGATAGAGTTGTGGAGTGCTATTTAATTGCTCTAGTCAAAGAAAACTTGAGCTTAGACTATGTTATGCCAAAGAAATAGTTTGCTAAAGCTGTTGACCGAGCTTGTAGTTAGTTATTGTCGGTCAATCTTTGTAGTGAAATCTGCAAGCGAGAAAATCAATTTGAGTACTGCCGACTAGATAGATCAGCCGATGTTCTAAGTCAATTCGGCGCGACCAAACATCTGCATCCAAGTATTTTAATGGTTCTGGTTTACCAATTCCTTGAAACGGGTCTGCCATCACAGCCGTAACCAGATCTAAAATTTTGGATGCTTTTTTATAGTCAGTCTTGAACCACCAAGCCAAGTCTTCCTTAAATTGCGAGCTGAATCCAGGACTGCGCTGAATCGGTAGCGGAGTTTCCTCTGATTCATGCTTCTTTCTCTTCGCTGCCAATTCCCAACTCCTGCCGTAGTTCTTCTATTGTCTGAGGCTGAATTTTGCCCAATTTTGATTCGGCGATCGCATCGAGCAGGCGACGACCATTGGCAGGGTTTCGCAACAGATACACTGTTTCAACCAGGCTAGTTAAGTCTGATTCGGCAATCAGCGCCACATTTTCTCCTTCGCGCCGTTTGATGATGAAAACTTGATGGTTTTCAACTACAGAGTCTAATAACTGAAAGAAGCTATTCCTGGCATCCGTTGGAGAAGTAATTTCGTAGGAGAACATAAATGATGTACAGCATTACGTACATTAATTCTACTGAAAATCGATCGAAAGTAGTTAGAGGCGATCGCTTTTTTGGGATGGAACGCTCGATCGAGCTGAAACTTGAAACTGCGATCGCTGCCACTATAAACCGCGAACTTCGAGCCAGCTTTTGGCTACCGCCATTTGCAACTGATAGCTACTAATTGACAATATGGCACGATGGCTTACCTTAGAAGCAGCAGCTCAAGCTGTTTCTGTTCGAGTGCAACAGCTTGAGGAGTGCTTAACCGACAAAGCGCCGGAAGCGCGATTTCAGGCGCACGGACTTTTGTTTGATCGCAAGCGCTGGCAAGCGGGGAAAGAGTTTTTGCAGCTTTTAGAGCAACTTGCAAGCTCCTCGGTATCGGCTGCAACATCTCAAACGCTGCAACTTAGCAGCGAGAAAGGGCGTTCGTATCGCTGGCATGAAACCCCGATTCGATTGCAGATCGTCTGGCTTCCTTTAAATTCAGATGCCAAAGAACGACAGGTGTTGATTGCAGCGTCCAGTTACAATGACTTTCCTATTTCTAACCTGGTAGGCGAATCTGAGTTGGGAGAATTACCCGCTGCTCTAGCTCAGTTATTAGGGGAGCTTAAAGCTGACCTGCCGCTTCGTAAAATTCGCTATCAGCGTCAGCAGTCAAAAGCAAAATCGACCAATTCAGCTCGAGCGTCGGCTCGTTCAACACCACCTTCAGTTGAAACCAAACAACAAATATCGTCCGAAACTACTCAAATTTCACTCTTTTAAAAAATGAGCAATGACATTCATGAAGACAAACTACTCGTTCTTCTCGAAGGACAGCAGCATTGGGTACGCAAATCGATTGCTGACAACGATGATTTATTGCGAATGTTATTTAGTGGGCTTAGCCCCGAACTAGCCGCAGCAGAAATCCAACGAGAGCCAAGTCAAATTAAAATTGTGCCGAAAAAGGGGACAAAAGGGACAATCCATTCATCTTATAACTTGCCAACCGCAGCATCAGTTTTAGCAGTTTTAGATACAGCACCGTCTGAGGTCGATCCTGCTATTTTGATGTGCGTAAAATTGCGAAAAATCGAGTTATTGCAGGGAATTAATCCCTGCAATGCTCAAGCTATTGTGGAGCAGATTGAGACGGCGATCGCTCAATCGCGGCATTCGTCAGATTCAGTTAAGCAGTGCCTAAAACGGCTCGACCAATCCTTGGCTGTTAGCGCGATTCCAGTTGGATTTTAAGTCAGTATGGATATCCCAACTACTTCCGAAGCAGCTATTTATCGACTGCAAAACTATCTACCCAGACTACTTTTGAGCCGGTTTCAAGCCCTAGAGATTCTTGAAGCTAAGCTGAACATTTACCAGATGCTGCATCTGTATCAGGTGTTTTTCCCAAAACAGTTTGCCGCCAGTCGTGCATCTACTCTGCTGATCGGACAAGGACACAGTCAACGAGAGCGTGAGTTGCTCGATTTGCTCTACGAGCATTGCTTTCCACTTCCAGAATGGGCAATGGAGTGGGCATACGAGCAACGGCTAGAACATATTCCCATTGAAGATAAGGGAATCAGTTGGCAGTGTGAAGACGGCATCGAAGGGCTACTGGATGAATGGAAGATCCTAATTCCACTTAGTAGTGAAGGCTATTATTGGTTAATATCAATTGACCAAGAGTTGGCAGAGTGGTACGAGTTAGAGTTTGGGATTTCCATTCAAACAATTCAATCTCCCGATCTCGTACCTCAATACTTGTTGAGAAAACGCTGCCTTCAAGCAGGCACTCCGTTAAAATTTCTGCCATTAGTCCTGCGTGTCTTGGATAAAAATACAGGTAATGTTTGGCTGGACGAACAGTGCAGTTACTGTTACGGCTCGGACTATAGCAGCAAATATCCTTGGACTGAGGCATCGATTCGATTTCTGACCAAAGAATGGCATCGAGCGCAGAAAGCGATCAAGTGCTGCAATGAATTTACAAATTGGTTGGGACAAGATTTACAAGCACATTTCAACATTGTACTGGAACTATGGAACCAACCTTATCCAATTACAAATTAATTCGATTAACTCTATTTTTTGACTGCAATGGATGACAATACAGCAGATATTCAATCGATCGAATCTGCCATAATTGACGAATTTCTCGGCGACCCGCTCACCGCCAAAGTTGAAGCAGCGATTTTCATTTCGCAAGGGCGCTATTTCTACAAACGACTTGTTGAAACAAACCCACCAACCTATCGCTATAAATGCCTGTCACCTCATAGCTTGAGAGTTGCCTTCAACAATACCGCGATCGATTCGAGTTGGATTGCACCAGGAGTCGTTCGCTGCGGTTGCTCTTCTGGTGGCAATTGGGCTGTCATGTTCGTCCCCCCCGCTCGTCACTGTATCGACTTAAGTGCGATCGGAAAACTGACAGTCCCGCTGCCAGGGCTGGTCTTGATCGGACTGGAGAAGGATTATTGGCTGTGTGCAGTGGCGGTTGAAGCGTTCGCTCCGGATGCAGTTTGCTTTCACCCACCCCTACCAAATATTTACGCCGACCTAAAGATTTGCTGGGGAGAAAATACGCCTCCATCTGCTAGCGGACAAACTATCCCAGCAGTTTGGGAATTATTCATCAGTAGCCAATTTTCAGGAGAGCTAGTGAAGGGAAAATCCAAACAGAAGGCTTACCAAGACGACATTCGCCAACAGCTTGTGGAGTTACATTGCACGTCTAGCAGGCGCTATGCCCAACCAGAGCGATTTCTGCTGCCTATTGGCAGAGCAATGACGCTCGATAAGTTAGTGCAGGAGTATTTGTTTGATGAAATTGATTGACGAGCGCATTGTCGGACATCAGTTTGCCTATAGTTTGCCACTGCCAGACTTCTCCAGCAGCGGCCTGGAGTATTGGGTCGGGCAGAATGGAATCTTCGCCAGAGCTACTCGACCTGGCATCAACGTGCTAATGCCGATCAACTACCACCAGCCTCTGAAAGGGCTAGTCTCGCTTGAGCCTTACTTGAAAGTAGAACCGCTAGTGCCAATCGAGTTGCTGTTGCACGTTTGGGTAGTGGCATGTCAGGCGATAGACCCAGCAACCGATCGCCTGCTAGAGGCTTTGTTTCATTTGGTGTGGGTTCAGGGGCATTGGCAACTCGTTACTCCCGAACAAAAGCAGGATGCGACGAGCTGTCAGCCAATCGATACGAGCGCTAACTCATCTACTTGCAATGCAGCAATTGAGATTCACTCGCATGGAACGATGGAAGCGTTTTTCTCTCCTACCGACGATCGGGACGAGTCATCGGGGTTTCGGCTCTATGGCGTGATGGGCAAGGTTCGTAGCCCAAGACCTCAAATGCTCGTGCGTGTGGGATTGTTTGGGCATTGCTGGCATGTACCACTTGCTCGGGTGTTTGACTTGAAAGGGGGGTGTTTCTTTGAGGATCTTGGTTTGCAAGATAGCCGCTACTACTACAATAAATGGGAGAACAGCAATGTCCCTCAACTATGACATCGTAGAGGCTGTTCCAGTCACGCTAGTCTACGAGCGCGTTCACTTTTGGATTGTTGGGTGTGGAGGAACGGGGTCGTTCCTGGTTGGGCTGGTTGTCAGGATTGCACTAGACCTAATTCGCTCTGGCAAGCCGACTAAGATTACGCTGGTAGACCCAGATCGAGTTGAAGCTAAAAACACGATTCGACAGTGCTTTTGCGAAGCAGAGATCGGGCGCAATAAGGCTCAAACGTTAGCGCTCCGCTACTCTCTAGCTCACGGTATTGAAATTGAGGCAGTACCATTAGCGTTTCACCCTCAGTGGATTACTTACCAATCTTATTGGGGCGATCGCCCTAACACGCTAACAGTTTTGATCGGTTGCGTGGACAGGGCATCTGGGCGGCGATCGCTCCATCAGGCTCTCGATTGCAACCACTATCGTAGCCAAAAAAGCGTGTGGTGGATTGACGCTGGCAATGGCGATCGTCACGGACAAGTGTTGGTTGGCTCTAGTCTTTCAGTCGAGCCAAACGACTATCGCTTTACAAACTTGGGCTGCTTGAGCTTACCTAGCCCAGGCATACAAGCCCCCGAAATGCTGGTAGACAAGCCGGAAGAACTCCAGGAAAATCGATTGTCCTGTGCCGAACTAGCACGACTCGCTCGGCAAAGCTTGGTAGTTAATGCTCAAGCAGCAACAGTTGCAGCCGCTCTGGCGCTAGATTTGGTAAACGGCGAGCTGACCCGTTTTGCTGCGTACTTCGACCTGCGTAGTGGCACAAAATACCGATACATCACACCCAAAGCAGTAAATGATGCGATCGCCTCCTCAGTTCAGACTAACTCGATGCCATCTGGCTGATTTAACAGCTCGTCGGCTGGTTCGTTTTGCAGTGCAATTGCTCGTTTGTTGTAGCGATCGTACAGACGGCTATTGTTTGGGTTGACTGAAGACGTTAGGATTGGTTCGTCGTCTAAGTCAATCCAATCATTTGAGCCTAGCTGAAATCCAGGCTGCCGAGCGACTTGGGCAGAAATTATTTTAGGTAGTTGATCGGGGTGAGGTAGCGGCATGGTGTTTGCGACCGATATAAGTGTATACAACTATTTTGCATTCTTGATTGCTAGCATTCATAAATTTCTGCCGTCAATAGGAGAGTTGCAGAGGTATTTGCTGGCAGTAACCTGGTGCAGACTGAGCAAGTAAGTACGCAGCAGCCTAGCGTATGTGTATGAGACATATCTAAACAACTGCTCGGAAGCATTAGTGAAACAAGCAGAAGCGATCGCGCAAGCTAGCAGAGCAGGTGTTTGGAACTGAGACTTTGAATAGCCTTGGAACTACTGAAGGTCGCAAAGATGAGCGTGATGAATAAAAAGCAGCTCGGACAGCTTTAATTTCTCTAGCATACAGATTTTATTAATTAGTCAAGTAACCCCAGATTCATAAGCTACCGATCGGCTTTTCCTTGGGAATAATACTGTTGAGGTACTGTCGCCATGGAAACCGCTTAACTAGGTGGAATAAACATGAAGCGAATTATCCAAGAAATTTATTGTGATGAAGCAGGCTTTACTGGTAATAACCTTATGGATAAACAGCAGCCTTATTTTGCTTATGCCAGTGTAGCCATTAATGAAGATGAAGCTAAAGAATGTGTAGATAAAGTCACTAAAGATTGCCAGTTAGAAGGAAATGAATTAAAAGGAAAGAACCTTTTAAGGCACGACCGTGGAAGAAAAGCTATAGAACATATTTTGAGTCGTTTAAACAATCGCATTAAAGTAGCTGTTTTTCATAAAAAGTTTAATCTTGCCTGTAAGTTTTTTGAATATATCTTTGAGCCAGTATTAGCAAAAAAAAGTAGTTTATTCTACCGAATTAAATTTCACAGATTTATCAGCAATATTTTGTACGTTCATTTTGAGGGTCAGGATAAGTATGCAGAAGAAATTTTTAAAGATTTTCAAAAGCTTATCCCAGAATTAGATTCCGAAGAGAATTGTTATCTTTTTGATTCCTCTAGTACTCCTGAAATTTCTCCTATTCTTGATACCATAAAGACTTTCTGTCTTTACAATAAAAATAAGATCAATCGAGAAATAGATAGTTTAAGATCCACAGGCACAGATAAATGGGTTTTAGAGCTTTCCACCACGGCTCTGTATTCTCTTCTTATTGAATGGGGACAAGAGTTTTATCAACTTAAAGTATTTTGTGATGCTAGTAAGCCTTTGCAATCTGATCAATCGCTATTTAATAATATGATTGGAAATGAAGATAAAAATTTTATAGACTTCTTTCAACGCGGAGAACAACCAATTACTTTTAATCTATCGCAAGATATTCAATTCATTGAATCTAAAACATCTCCTGGTATACAAATAGCAGATATTGCAGCAGCCGCCTGTGCTTTTTCCTTTAAAGAAGGTCTTACTGAAAAAACCAAAAACTTGATTGATTATATACCTAGTATTTTAGGAGGCAACTCAGTTATACCAGAGCTTGAATATATAGATGTTAATAAAGTTGATGCACAGGTAAACTGCCTTGTTTTAATGGAATTAGTGGAACGAAGCGTTAATCAACAATCTTTATTAGATAGAATAGAGGATTTTTTACACTACGCAACTAATTATGCATACTTAAATTCAATAAAACCCCGTATCACTATCAGTGATTCTTGGCATATTGAACAAGATTAAAGCTCTAGCAAGTTTTTGAAAAACTGCTAAATAAACCTAGTCGTTGCGCTGTGGCAACTAACGGCTGTACTGCGTCTAATCCATGAGGTTGAACATACTATTTTTTTGGCAGAGCAAGAATTGTTTTCAATTTAGAACCCAGTAATAACAAACTTTGACATTCCTTCAGCACAACAGATAAGGTCTAGTATCTTTACACTTATTTCGGTTCATGGATAATGACGAGGGCGATCGCCACGTTTTGGCGGCTGCTTTTTTAATTGCAAAAGCGCATGTTATTGTAACAGATAACCTCAAGCATTTCCCAGCTGCATCTCGCGCGCCAGTTTCGGGTTGAAGCCTAGAGTGCAGATCAGTTCTTGATTTACCTGTATGACCTATCTCCCGACTCAAGGCATGAGGTACTCCAGACTCAGGAGAGTAGACTAAGAAAACCACGCATGTCTATTTCAGATTTACTCAATCTCCTAGAAAAGTCTGTACTTACCTTTGTTAGCCGCTTTCGCTCTAGGTAAGCCATTTCTCTCCTCAGCAAACTTTTCTTCTAGCGGCGATCGCCATCTTTATCCGGTAGAACTAAATACGCAAAAAATTGAAAATTGGAGGAGAAGGGGGAGGTAAGGAAAATCGAGGAAATGGATACGAAGGGAAAGCCACGTCCGTGGCTTTAGTTGTGGTAAACCGTAATATTTAGTGATTCGTATCTATGGCAACTACAACTAAATCCACTGTCAACAAAAATGGTTCAGCTACAGCCAATGCCAAGTCTCAGGCTACTACTAATACCGCTACCAAACCTGCGGCTTCTGCAAACGATTTAATTGGGCGGGTGACTACAACTCTCAAAAAGACTTATAAAGTCAACCTTAACGATCGCAAAAAGCGAGTGGCTTTAAAGGTCTACCATGCTTTGAGGGAAAAGATGGGCTTGGATTTGCAAACCCAAGTCCGCAAAAATAATGGCACTTTTGACTGGCAAAAATGGAACAATAAAGTATTCGTACTCCTCTTCGGTAAGCCCGAAGCGCCCAAGTATTCAGCTCCAGTGATGGCGAAAATCGCTAGTTACTTTTACGACACCATTAGTGAAGAGCCTACTCAAGCTGTGGCTGATTTAGTAGAGTTCAACAGGCAGTCACTGGAGCGGCGCAATGCTATCCTGGAGCAGTCTGAAGACGAAGACCTTGAAGGCGATGATGAAGAGTTTGATGACAGCGTTCTCGACGATGAGGACGACCTCGATGCCGCAGCCGAGTCCGATCTCGACGAAGGGGATGATGAGGATGACCTTGACGATGATGATGAGGACTTTGAGGACGAGGAAGACGACGAGCTGGAATAGCGAAAGCATCGGCTGAAACCAAAAAGGCGATTGTAACAAGGCGATTGCGCGATCCCTGCAACTAGACCGAGTAGATGCAGGGATTTTTTTATTAAATTTGGCACCTTGGATTAACCAAGCTTCGCGGCGATCACCGCGAAGAAGTTGAGAAAGCGTCAACCCGCACTGACTCGAAGCGAAATTGAACTGGAATGCGTTTGCCAACGCAATGCTCGTGAGCCATTCAAACAACCAAAAGGAGAAAAAATCATGGCTACTGCAACTGCAACTCGTAAGTCTGCCAAATCCACCAAGCAGCGCAAACACACACCAGCATTAGAATTGGTCATTCCGTATCAGGAAAAGATCAGATTGATGGTACTGGAAGTAGTGCGGGAAGAAGCAGGTCGTGAACTCTCCGCTACCGCTCGGTTCAGCAACCAGGACTTTGACTGGGAAGAATTCAACGCTCAGTTCCGTAAGGACTACGGAGCAACTTCCCTCAAGGAATTGATGCGTTACGCACGTATCAAGTTCGGCTTGAACAGCCTGGACGAAATCCGAGAACGCCGAGTTCAACACAAACAGCGCCGACGAGAGCGCATCGCCAATGCAGGCGGCTTTGCAGACCTCTCCGATGAGGATGCAGGATACAGCTTGGAGATGGAGGATTTAGAGGGAGACAAAATCGAACTCGCGTAAACTAAATTCTGTAATGCCTGCAAGAAATCCCAGTCCTTAATAAAGTCTGGGATTTTTTTTACAGTTCCGTGAAACAGCCGTGGAAGTTAGAGAGCGGAGGCGATTGCAGGTTGTAGGTTTTACGAGTTCAATTTAATGAATTTAGACATTGGATTGAATTGAATAGATTGCGTCTGCCGACGCGATTTTCGTGAGGAAAGCCAAGCAATAGTGAATAAGGAGAAGAAAATGGCTAAGAACACTGCTAAAACCGCGACCCGCACTGCTGCTCTGGAACGGACAATTTCCTATGCCGAAAAGGTACGCCTAATGGTCATCGAAGTACTTAGGGAGGAAACTGGACGGGAATTGACTGCAAAAGCTCGCTTCAACGGACAGACCTTCGACTGGGAACAGCACAACGCTGACTTTCGCAGCGATTATGCTGACTGGAGCCTAGAGCAACTCTTGGAAGCAGCCCGCAAGTTTTACGGACTCAAGAACCTCGACGCTGTAAAAGAGCGTCGTGCCGCTCACAAGCAACAGCGGGCTGAGCGAATCGCACAGGCATCATAAGCCCAAAAAAATGAGCTACATCAAAGAGAGTAGCTCATTTTTTTACAAATTTGTCTTCCTTGGTCTGCCCCGTTTCTTCGGCAGCTGGGCTTTGCGTCTCGCTCTCATGAGTTCCCGCATCTGCTCTCGGCGGGCTGTCTGCTTGCACTCGTCACTACAGGACTGCGGCACAGGGCCAGGAAACCGATGCTGTATCACTGTCTGCTCGCATACGGTGCAGGTAAACGTCACTTCCCGCGTGTTGACAGCGCGTGTGTGCTGCTTTTCTTCTCGTACCTGGAGTTCTGGCTCGTCGTGCATAAATAATCTGTTAGCAAAACTTGCAAGTTTTGCTAACAGCATTTCTTGGCGATCGCCAAGCTTGCGATCGCCTGAATTCCTGCCTTTGTTAGCAAGATGCGGCTAAATCCGCTGGTGCGATCTTCACCAAAACCTGAATAATCGCCTCCAAATCTTCCCTGTGGGCTGACTCAAAATAGTGCAGCGCTTCTGCTGCTTGGCTTCTCTTTTGTTCCTTAAAGGAGGGGTCAATTGCCATAGTACCCCTGGTTTAAATACTTATGAGCATCTTAGCTTAGATTCTGTCACTAAAGTTGAATGACTACACATAGTAGGTGTAGTTATTTTTTTAATGGAGTCACAAAAACAGTACGAAACAGAGAACAAGTTAAATCTTTTTTATTTTCCTCGATTGTTGGAGCTTCATATATCGCTCAACATCTGCAGGTTGGCAATCCGGTCTACCAAAGGCTTGAATCGTTACACCAGAGAATCGGTTTTTGACAACTTCATGCACTTGCTCGTTTGAAAGCAATGTCTTTTTGCTTTCTACCAATGTTTTACCACCTTTGTGTACGCGAACTTCCATACCTGCCCAGTAAAATTGGTTTTCATTCGGTTGCTTGTAAGCTGGGTAGCAACCTTTAGCTCGAACAGCTACTCGATGACCCAAGTTACTAGTCAGTGGCATGTCTAGCTCGGTTTGAACTAAACGAGTTTCTCCGACAGGTCCCCACAAATATAATTTGTTAGCAGCGCATCGTTCTCCGTTGCTATTCTGTGAAACTATGATGTCACCGCATACTTGTACCTGCACTTCATAAAGAGGAGGATACTGAGGAATTGCCTGTGCTACTTCATGTGGTTGGACTGATGCAGAAGTCGCCGAATTATTGGCTGTGATTGAAGCAGAACAGCCCGATCCAGTCAATAGCGCTCCTAACAGAATAAAAGTCAGTTTAGTGTGATTCATAAAGGCGTGAGTGTTGAATAAGGCAGAACCAACATCAACAGGCGACACACAACTCGTCAAAATCTACCCACCAGAATCGCTAAGTTTTGGTTTTATCAAACCACACAATTTATCAGCGGTAGCGCACAAACACCTTTCAGATGAGAGAGAGTTTTGCATCGCTCAAAACTTGCGTTGGTTGGGCGGCACAATCCAGAGGGTACAAAACCCACTCTTGGCTTTTCTTCCTTCCAACTCCAGTGTGACGCCGAGTTGTTTAGCATCTTGTTCGCACAGTCGGCTGCGGCTGAATCCCTGTTGGGCAAGCAGAGTTTGGTTCCAACTCATCAGGTTGCGGGCAAATTGCCCTTCAGAACTGGTTGCCCACTTCAAAGCGGTGACTTCCTCTAGGGTGAGCTGGCGAGGTTTGCCAGGGGCATACTCCACCTGTGCTTGTTGCCAGGTTGTCCACCCCACTCCCAACACCGAACCCAGTCCCCCTGCTACCAGGAGTACTACAGCTCCAGCCGCAATGGAAATGGCATTGATCGAGTGTAGAAATTTGTCAATAGCAGCCTTTTGGAGCAGCGCCTGCACCGATTGGGCGATCGCCTTCTCTTGAGCTTTGAGAGCTGCTCGTTCGTAGTGCTCCAGTCCTTCTCGGTAGTTTTGCAGTTGCGCGTGAATGCCTTGAGCCCATTGGTCGAACAACGCTTCTAGCTCTTTGGGAGATTCCTCCAGCAGCAGCTCTAATCGCCCCGTAGCGACCAGCAGCAGAAAAGCTGGATCTTCGGGATCGAGTCCCGTTTGGATGACGATTTCGTAGACCTTGGCTTTGAACGACTCATCTTTTCCCCGCAGGGCTAAAGCCAGGATCGTGCGGTCGAGCTGCTTGCGCCGTTGTTCGTAGAGCAATCGCTTCTTTTTGCGTTGGTTAACTGCTTCACGGGTCATCCCATTAGAGATAACTTTCTCTGAAGCCTTCTTAGGTACTTCAGCCGTGAGTGGCTCAATTGCAGCGTTTGTATCTGACTCGTCCAACAACTCGGACAAGTCTTCGTCGTCCAGCTCATTGTCTGTAAATTCGTTTTCGTCATCAACTTGCGGCTTGGTTGCCATAGATCGAATTCTATTTATTCACTGTAATTAGTTACTTACCACTCACAACGGCTTGGGCATCAGTAGCTGGAGTTTCAGCAGTTGCAGCAGCCAAAGCGTTTGATTTAGATGACTTAGAAGCAGACCGAGTAGATTTCACTGGCTTACTCCACACTTCAGTTTGGTCGATGTTTGTATACGCCTCTTTGAGAAACTTATGGATGCGCTGTAACCCTAAAACTCCCAACTCATTGAGTCCCCTCGCTTGGGCAAATGAGATCCGATATTCATCGATATAGTCTCGCTCTCGGTAGCTGAATTTAGGTAAATCGATCGCTTTGATACTGTATTTGCTCATCAGATCTTTGAGTTCTTTACGCTCGTAAACGTGCGACCAATCGTCTTGCAGTCCCAAATTACGAATCAGGATATGCCGAATTTTTCCTTCAAAATGATTGACCGATTCCACAAACAGTTTGACACTGTCAAAACCACCCGTGCAAACGAACCATTTGCAAATGTCAATTCCATGCTGGGAACTAACATCTAACAACGTGTTGCGTTCCATCCAATCATTAACAGTTGTGAAGACTTGAGCAGGCAAATTGACAATTACAGGTTTGGCTAACGCTAGTTCAAAAATCTTGTCTGCCTCATAAAGCTTGCGCTCCGATTCGCTGAAAATAGCTTGTTTATAATGGACAATCTTTTTGCCATTTTTATCTTCAACATTTTCTGGATAAAACTCTCCCACATCAGGGTTACTGCGATCGGCTTCGACTAGGGTAAACGGATATCCTTTATCAAGGCAGTATTGCACCATAACTCGGCAAAATAGGGATTTACCGACTCCTCCCTTTTCGCCGTCAACAAAGTGAATCGTTGGCATAATAACTAATACTCCATTTGGTTAGGTAGGTTGCTTTAAACAAGTCGGTGCAGTTGTGTCCACGCTGTATCTTTGTGCTTAATAGTCAAAATCAAATCCCGTCAAATAATCCAGTTTCGTCTTGAAATGAGCCTTTTCCAGGTAGCAGGGCATCAGATTTCACGACTCGAGTACGCTTTGAGTTGGCACGACTAGCCATTGGAGCTACGGGTTGACTTATTTCAAAGGGAGCGCTAACAGGGGTAGTAACCGGAGCGATCGCCAAAGCAGCGCTCGCAGTAGAAGCGCCAGAGGCAGGCAAATGCAGCGTTTGTCGCAGGTGCATCAGCTGTTGTTCTAGAGCATTACAACAGTTCAAACTAACATGCCGAAGTTCTTCATCGCTGAGAGTGCCTGCCCATTGGTAGGCTAGAGCTAAATAGCACATCCGCAGTGCCTGGATCGCCATTTCTCTACCACAGCGAATGCCATCTCCAGCTTCGAGAAAGCGTAGAAGGACATCATCAGAACTGTCCGCATAAGGCTGGTAACGGAAGATAAAGACTTGGCGCTGTTTGGTTATACGCTTATTCATACAGCTGACTGAGTTGCTCTAAATTTTAAAAATAAACCGAACCCATCGACTAACCGAAACGACAGCGATTCCTTGCCTGACTGACAGGAACGATAGTCTAAGCCTAAGATTTGCTCAATTTGATGCTGTAAGTCCATACCCCAGTAAGTTGGCGTACTGGGAAAGTAGTCTTCTAGTTCTTGGTAAAGATACATTGCTGCACCACCTGAAAGCACCACTTGAGTGATTGTTCTAGGCAGCACCGCATCCAGCCATTCTTGAAGCCTGCGCCAGTATTCCACTCTTGCCGTAGCGATCGCCCCAATGAGTTGTTTCAGTTCTACTACCTGGTTATCTGGATTATGGCTCTTGACTAAAGATTGCAGAACGGGATTGTTGGGAGTTAACTCAGTTCCTGCCTCATAGATGGCAGCGGTCAAAGAGACTAACTCTTGCCCAGAAGTCCGCTCGATCGCCTGTTGCACCAATTGATGGAATCCCAAGTTGGTGGTGTGTCCGGCGGTCATTTTGCCTCGTTCAAAGATCAGGGCAGTGGTGTTGCGGTGTCCAAACATTAACACCGCGATCGCCTGACGTTGAAACCACTCAACTCCATTTTGCTGGCATTGGATTAGTGCCAACCCTGCCCCCTCTGGTAGACAATTAAAGCTTTCTAGCTTGACTTTGAACCGCTGTCCTCGAAACCGAAAGTCTTTGAGAGCTTTTTGGAGATGAGCTTTCAGCTGCGGGTGATTGCGATACTCCCCATACGGTAAAGGAGTTACAAGCGCCAGAGAAAAGCGATTAGGAAGTCCGCTAGACTGAGCGATTGCCCCAACCGCCGCCAGCACTTTATGAAGGGTAGATTCGTACTTGAGTCGGTTGAGGCGAGGGGAGGCTAGGAATTGTCGAGCTAGAAAACCCACCACTTGACATTCTGATTCACCCGCGCATTGCACCCAGGCTTCATTTTCAGGTCGAGCCTGCCCAACCCCCTGCCGATTGACTAAATACGACTCAATTGAACTTTGAGGCAGTTGAATCATCTCTGGTTCCATTAAGAGGAGCCGAATAGTTTCTTCATTGCCTAATTCATAAATTACCTTGGTCAGGGATGCCCCTGGATCGAAACTGAGAGTAAGATCCGCCATTGATTTAGTTAAGGGGAATTGCCGATCGCATTGAAGGGTGCGACTAACTTGACTTACTACTGAGAAAGTATAAACTCTCCCCTCAAAGTTATAGCAAATGGAAGTGTATATTGCATTTAATTTTACTTGCTTAATCGTAAATTCACTGAAGTATTTTCAACTTAAACAATGCTTCATCAAGGATGGGGCGAATTTTGAACCCAAAGCTGTCACCCTTTCATGGTATATTCATTCAACCCCGATCACTCCTCGATCTGATCGCGGTTAGACCTTTACAAAATACCAAACATACCTTCATCAAACCTTTATCCAACCCCGATCGCTCCCTCGATTTTCATGGATTAATATGTATTTAACAAAATTTTTCTCGTCCTACCCCGACCGGACTGCGATCGCACCTTTATTAAAGCGCGATTAGCCTGCAATTGGACTGCGATGCAACTTGTCTAAATTTCCTAAAGCTCACCCAAGTTGGGTGCGTTAGTTGGTGATGGACGTGGAGTTGACGGAGTAGCAAGCCATGTTTTTTATATGTAAAAAATTTTACGTAAGTTGCTTAAATAATCTTAGGGAATGGAGTCGTGCGATCGCTTTTTTGCAAGCGAGAGGACTGCCACGTACCAACTCAGTATTGTTAGCGATGTAGTGATGCAATCGATTTGATTATGCGAAGACCGCGATCAGAAGATGGAACACCAGCTAACCAGCGGGTGACAATTTACCTGACGGCAGATGAAAAGAAACAAGCTAAGGAATTAGCAGGCAACCTTAGCTTAAACGAGCACTTTCGTCGAGCTGGGTTAAAGATGAAAACTTTACCGCCTGCGCCGCAGCTGAATCGAGAGACTTATTTGCAGCTGGGTTGGATTCGGAATCATCTCAACCAAATTGTTAGAGCCTGCAACCAAGAAAAGAAGCAGGGAGGCGACATTAATATCAACGTGGAATGGTTGAAAGAGTTAGAAGATCGGGTTAGGCAATTGCAGCTGCAAGTACTAAATCCTGACTTGGTCAATTTAACAACGATTGAAAGGCAAGATGAATGATTGGAAAACAGTTTAAGTGTGCGTCGTTTCGCAAAATACTCAATTACTTACACAACAAGTCAGGTGCAAGACAAATTGGCACAAATATGGGGAGTGTAACACTCGATGGGCTTGTCAAGGAATTTCACGAGTCTCGCAAGCTCAATCCTCGACTTAAGCGGTCGGTCTATCATGCTTCTTTAAGCGTTATTCCCATCGAAACAATGGATGACGATCGGTGGATGGATATTGCTGAAGACTACTTGCAAGGGATGGGGTTTGGAGATTCTCAGTACGTAGTTTACCGACACCACGACACCGCTCACGACCACATTCACATGGTGGCAAGTCGGATTCGGATTGGGGATGGGTCTATCGTGAGCGATTCTTGGGACTATCGCCGGAGTGAAGTTTTGATTCGTCAACTAGAACAGGCTTATGACTTACAATCGACAGAACCAAGTTGGGACAAACCAAACCGCGCTCACCCCTCTGGAGAATTTAGCCAGCAGAAGCGTTTGGGGCAGCCTAGTGTTCGTCAAAAGCTTTATCCAATTTTGAATTGGGCAACGGCACACACCGACACGATGCCAGACTACATTCAGCAGGTACAGTCAGCTGGAGTAGAAGTCAGAGTCACCGAACAAGGCATTTCTTATGCCCTTGAAGGAGTTGCGTTTAGTGGTAACAAACTAGGTAGGGATTATTCATTTGTTGGCTTGCAAAAGTATCGAGGAGTGAGTTACGTACCCGATCGAGACGATGAGGCGATCGCGCAACTGATTGGCACGAAGCATGGCTCGTCTCAAACTGCGGCTTTTGAAGTTGAAGCCAATGAAAAGGCGATCGCCCAATTTGACTCGCATGAGAATAAAACCCTTATCGTGCAACTCGATCGCAACTGTCAGCAACAAAACCGAGCAAAGCAGGTGCAATTAGAACTTTGATGTGCAATCAACAGCGAGCTTCGTTAATTATTCAGATTGCAGTTCCTTATTTTCAACAAGCACACGAGCAGGGGCTAACGAAACTGGTAGACCCCAACCGTAATATTTGGCAATTGAACCTAGGACTTTATCAAATCACTTACGCACAACCATTATTGACCGAGAAAAGCTTAACAGTGGAGGTGAAAGGACGGGGGTGTTTATTTATGCTCCAACGCTCAGGCGATCAAACCCAAATTCATATACAGCAGTTAATTACTCAAAAAGATGTTCAGTGGTTTTTACATCTTGGAGAGACAAAACCACAAGACTTTCAGCAAAGAAGGACGCACCGACGGAGGCGGGGACGACAAAGGCAGCTACAGATATAAAAAATTAAGTTTTAAAGACTTTTTATTATTATGTTAAAGATTGATTTTTAGTTCTGGAATTTAATCGATTAAATCTAATGATTATCAAAGTTAAATTGACGATGTTTATATAGAGCAGTGTTAAGTTATCTCGATTAATTTTTCAACTGATTTTGTTACTTCTTTATAGGAGATTTACTGGAACTATTTAGCAACGAAACTAAGCATCAATGAAGCCAGTATGAACAGAACTTTGTTTGATTGGACAGCCCTAGCTGACCGAGGCACGTTTATTGTGGGGGTTGAGTATTTTTTGACTGATAGAGGTCAAATCTTTCAACACTTCCAACGCTGGGGAGAGGAGCGATCGCTTCCTGTTTATTTTTGGAATCCTGGTTGTTCGTCCATTCAACAACTGGGTAATCAGGAGGTGGAAAATACTGTACGTACAGTTTTTCAACCAACAACACTTGCAGAGCGCGATCGCGATATTATCCAATATCTGCTTGACACTCCACAACCAGGAATTTTTTTGCTCGAAGGCGTGTTGCAATTTGACGAGCGCGGGCAGTTGAGCGATCACTTGATTTATCAGCTTTCTAATGCTTTCCAACAGCTTTCTTGGGGCAAGATTCGTCAATATTGGGTGTTGCTGGCAGAGCAAATCGAACTCTCGCCGAGCTTACAGCCTTTTATCCCAGTCTTGATCAATGCTTTACCTAGCCTGCAACAAATTACGCAAGCAGTCGAGCAGTTTTGCCAATCTCACAATAACTTGCAAACCGATGCTGATACTCAAACTCGCTTAATTAGAGCTTGTCAGGGGTTATCTGCGGGAGAGATCGATCTGGTGCTCGTTCAGTCGCTTCCTTTTGCTCGAACTGTAGGGCAATTAGCCCAGATGGTACTGTCTTACAAACTCGCCAAACTTAGTGGTAGGGGACTGGACTTTATTGCCGATCCAGATGTGCCAACAGCAGCAGGACTGGACTTGTTGGATACACGACTCGATCGCATTAGTGCTTTATTCAATCCAGAAGCACAAAAGCAGTATGGGTTAAAGTTTCCCAGAGGCTTAATTCTCTGGGGTCCACCTGGCACTGGAAAGAGTCTTTCAGCAAAACTCGCAGCCAAAAAAATGGGGGTGCCGCTGATGGCCGTGGATTGGGCATCCATATCATCCGATCGAGAGTTACGATTTTTATTGGCTACAGCCGAAGCGATGGCTCCTGTAGTTCTGTATTTCGACGATTTCGACAAAGGATTCGCAGGTTGGGATTCTAATGCAGATGGAGGATTGTCCAAAAGACGCGCGGGCAAACTACTGACTTGGATGCAGGAACATCAATCGCAGGTGTTTGTCATCGCTACGGTCAACCGTTTGGGAATGCTACCGTTAGAGTTGCAACGCCGAGTCGATGACATTTACTTTGTAGACCTACCGCATGACGGGGGGCGGTACGACATTTTCAACCTGCACTTAGCCAAGTACTTTCCCGCCTTCTGCGAAGCACAAAAAACGGGGATTTCGCCTTGGACTGACGACCAGTGGCACGTACTACTGACTGAATACAGACTGTGTACGCCTGCTGAGATTGGTAATGCCGTGCGCCGAGTGGCTGAAGAGAAATATTTCCAACTCGATCGATCTGGAAGACTGGGCGATCCCCTCGAAATCACCTTTGAGGAGATGAAGCAGCAGCGGTGGCAGTTCACCCCAGCTATGATTCGAGAGGAAAATCAAATGTTAGAAATTAGAAATAATGCAACGTTTGCTAAGCCAGTCGCAGGACCTGATCGTTCAAAATTTGCTAAACCCCGCAAGGAGCTATTTCAGAGCGACGAGGAGGAACCCGCGCAACTGCCCTACGTAGAAATGTAAGCCTTATTCACCACCCCAATTAGCAGCCACTTTAACTTCTACTACAGCTGGGATCGGGTCGAGGAAAGGCTGAGCAGCTCGTTCCATGCATCGCTTGAGTTGTTGAGCGATCGCTAGAGCAACAACCTCTGGGCACTCCAGCAGGATTTCATCATGCACCACAGCAATCAGCTTTGCGCCGAACTTTATTAAAACCGTTTCTAAGTCGATCAAAGCCAGTTTGAGGATATCGGCACACAATCCTTGCACTGGGTGATTGTAGAACTCGGTGAGCCGAGGTTTTTTCCTCCATCGCCTGCGTCTGCCAAAGAGCGTGCGAATCTCACTTACTTTCTGATGACCGTAGACCAGTCCTGCTAGCATATCATGCCAACGTTTGATGCCCGGATATGCTTCAAAGAATCGTTTCCTGAACCGACGAGCTTCCTCCAGTGACATGCGAATGCCGTACTTGGTTTCAGCATAGACTTGGAGTTTGACAGCACTCATACCGTAAATCAGTCCGAAATTAATCGCTTTTGCTAGCGTTCGATCTTCTGGGGCGATTTCTTCAATGGGTCTTTCTGTAATCAGTGAAGCAGTCAGGCGATGAATGTCTTCTCCTAAGCGATACGCCCGCAGCAGCCGCGCATCTCCACTCAACTTGGCAACAATACGTAGCTCGATTTGGCTGTAGTCCGCTTTGACAATTCGACAGCCAGGGGAAGCCACAAAGCATTGCCGTGCCGCTTTATTGCGGGGAACGGTTTGCAGTGCTGGGTTGCGGCAGCTATATCTGCCAGACTTAGCTCCATATTGAAACCAGTTAGCGTGAATCCGACCCGTCGTCTGGTGGATGTGTTTGGGTAGGCTAGTGTCGAAAACAGTTAGTACCTTTTGCAGCTTGCGGTAATCCAGCAATGCTTGAATGACTGGGAATTGCCCCGCCAGCGGGACGAGTTCTTTTTCGCTTGTAGATTTGATCGGCGCACCAATCGCTTGTAGTGCCGCAAGGAGTTGTTTGGGTGAGTTGGGGTTGATAGTATCGGTTATTTCTGGTAACAACGACAGTTGTTGCTTGCCAGGAATCGAAAGCTGCTTCACCACTGCAAGCGCGGCTGCTTTTTGCTTTTCTAACGATGCACCGTACCCCTGCCAACGGCTGAGGTCGAGTAACATCCCGTTGAGTTCCATCTGCGCGGTGACAGGGATACAACTAAACTCTAATCGAGCGACTTCGAGCAGTTGGCTTTGTTTGAGTCTGCCGTGCAGGATGGGATATAGATCCAGCAGAATGGCTGCATCGATCGCAGCGTATCGGAGTTGCTGGGAGGTCAATTCAGCTTGAGCAAAATTACTGTGCTGCAATGATTTATTTAATTTCACTCCCAGCAGTTTGCTAGCAACTGATTTGAGAGACAGTTTAGTTTTGATCCCCGCACTCCAGATTCGGTATGCTAGTTGCGTGTCGAAGAAAGGATGAGCTAACCCTAATCCAGCTTGAGTAAGGAATTGCCACTCAAACTTCAGGTTGTGTCCTATTTTCAGGGCAGGACTGTTTAAGAGTTGCCGAAGCGGTTTGAGGTGCTTTGGTGCGATCGCAAATAAGTCGATGAGCAGGACTCTCGCGTGGGGAACGGCAATCTGCACCAGCCGGAGGCGATCGCGCTTGGGATCGAGTCCTGTCGTTTCACAGTCAATCCCGAATAGAGCAGTGCTTTGAATTGCCTTGAGCTGCCGAGCTAGGGTTTTTTCATCTTGAATCAGAAGGTAATTAGGAGTTGAGTAATCCCGCAGTGTGGAAGTTAGAGCGCATATCATGGAGACGTAAATCTGGAGTTGGAAATTACTTAGCGTGCAGCGGTAGCTTGCGAGCTGAAATTAAGAAACTTTCAACCGTTACTGGGCGATCGCTCTGCCAAAAAATCTCTAGTGGCAATTTCTCTACTTGTGCATCAATGCGTTGCAAGAAGGCTCGAAACGCTCTCGCACGAGGACAGTTCTTGCAATTCATCGATGCGCTGACAACTGTCACCAATTGACCGCCAGGAGCAAGAAATAGGTGGAATGCACGTTGAATGTGTTCCAGATCTACCCCTCTGGTGTGGCGATCGGAAAACGGTGGGTTGGCAAGAATGATGTCGTAGAGCGTTTGAGGTTCGGTAGTCAAGAAGTCAGTGCCAACGAGATTGAATCCCTGCTGCTTCAGCAACATTTGAAAATTGGGGTCGATCTCGATCGCGTCCACAACTGCCCCTCGTTCGCGCATTGCACAAGCTAAAGTTCCAGAACCAGCAGATGGGTCAAGCCCTCGCATTCCGAGCGTAATCGTTGCTAGCTTTAGCATTCGCTCAATTAGATCGGGAGAGCTTGGAAACCAACCATAAGGCGGGTTTTGAGTAATGGACTGATAGAGAGGATAAAGGTGAGTCGGTATCATGAAACTACAAACTTAGAAAAATCCCGCTGCCAAGCACTTGGGCAAGCATAAAAACGCACTTAATTAAAAGCGGTAGCTAGGCAGAAAGCTCGTTTGCTCTCTAATTAAAACTTTGTGATTTTTATAACCTTACTAATACCTTAAGAAAACTTGACATGATTTTTACTCGATTCTTGATTTCCTTACAAAGTATGGAAATATTAAGACTTTTATTGTTTATTTATAACTGGATATTTTTTAAACTATGTATAAAGATAATTTGAAATTTACTCAAAAATACTGATAATTAGAATTAACAATAATACATTTATAGTAGGGCTGCGGTACTTGATTTAAAGATTTAACTGAAATGAATACTTACGGATTACCCGAAGACGAAAACTACACCACGAATGGCTACAGTTCTAGCGGTTACGACTCTAATGGTTATGGATCGAATGGGTATGAGACTGAAGGCTATGGTGGCACCAACGTGTTTGGAGCTGGAGATAGCAGCTGGCAAGAAGATCTTTTCAGCAACGGCTACCAGGAGAACGTGTTTGAAGTGAACCACGCCGATTCGCCCTACACCGAGACTGCTGCTAATCCTAATCCCCAATTTAACAATCCTTCAGCCGAAAAGGGCTACAAGTACGAGGATTTTGAACTGTAGTTGAACTTTAGGTACTAAAACATTGGACAACTAAATATCATTCGCTTTCTAGCCTTGAAAAACTAGACAATTTCTGCTGTCTAGCGATTGTTTACTTTGGCAATATTTGTTATGACTGCTGATGTGGTAAAGCACTTGAGCAAGGTGCTTGTTGTATTCATTTTGATTACAGTTGCTTGGTCCGGTTGGGCAGCAGTTGCAAAAGCAGAGTCGGGACGGTTCCCAACACGAGTTTGGGAAGTCCCGATGGGCGAGAGAACTACTAACGTGCTGTTGCCAGATTGGAGCAAAATTAGCTTAGCCAGTATGCCACCGATCGCCTCTAACGGCTCATTTGATGGTAGTGCCTACACTAAGACGGTAGGGTACGATCTCAGCCGGAACTGGAGTGCTGGCATGACTCCCGATCAATACTTGAAGCTGGGCGATCTTTCAGATGCTCTCAGTTTAGAGGTATTTTCTCTAGATGCTATTAGTCAACTCACTGAACTGAACCTTTCTCAAGTTTCTTTAGATGCTTTTACGCTGGCAGGAGAGCAAACTCTCCAACAATTGGTGAAGATTGTGCCAGGTCTGGGCAATCTAACAGTTGCAGATGTGCCTCCAGTTGCAAAGCTACTTCAAACCCAACTGGGTAATACGGTTGGCAGCTCTGCAACTTTGGCTTATATTGTCACCAATCCAAGGCTTGGTCAGTTACAGCTCAATCAAATTGACTTGTCAACGTTTAGTATTGATTCCATTCCCAGCTTAAGAGCAATTGAGCTGCAAAATTTTGCGAACTGGCAAAATAGCTTTGTTAGCAACGTGCCAAGCCTCAACCAAGTTGCTTTTTCTGACTTCCCGACTCCAATTACAGAAGTTGGCTCGGTGGTAATGCGGATTGACACGATCTACGGTTCGTCGGAAATGCATCGAAATAACACCGTTTCCGGTTCAGACCAACAAGGGTATTCTGTACCTTGTGACGAAAAGGACTGCGCCTACATCGAACTCGACGATCTGGAGAACGCAGGGCGAGGTGCTAGAGCTAATTTAGAAGGTAAGCAGTGGATCTCTGGCAAATACCAGGAAGTTGAAGGTGGTTTTGGCATCCTAGGCGCAGTTAATGGTGGAAAGGAACCGACCGGACGCCACCCTTTTGGTTCTGCTTTCAAAGTAGTGGTAACAGAACCAGATGAGGCAACAGATACGGTAGATACGGCGTTGTTTTTTCGCTTCTGTAACCGAGGAATTCCCGATCTTGGCTGCACCCCCTACTTCATTGGTCCGATACCCTTTTTCACCTATAAGGTTAATGCACCTATTTTCATTGGCCTTCTGGAGGAGAAGAGAAATTCTTCTGCCTCGTCCCAACCTACAGGCGCTACCCGCAGCATGTCCAGTTCCTATGGTGGTGGGCAAACTGGCACTAGCAACCTGCTGACACCAGACTGCTTCACTTCTGCCAATGGTTCTACGCTCAAGTTGAGCGAACTGTCGGAGGCGATCGCCTCAATTGAAAGTGCTGCCAGTGGTGACTTTATGGCGATCGGCGTTTACACCTGCGCTGACGGGGGTGGAAACTGCGGGCGCGGACTCGGTCGCTACCAGTTCATGAGCTATAACGAGTACGCTACTAGTTTAATTGCAGCTAAACCAAACGGACAGGACTTTTTGAAGCAAGTCAGTAGGGGGTACGAACCGGCCCCAGCCGAATTGATGCAGTATTTCCCACCAGAAGATCAAAACCGAGCATTCAACAGTTCTCTATCAAGCGCAATCGCACGAGCCAGCCAAGAAATTGACCCTACGACAGGCCAGTTCTTCACAGGCGGTCGCTTGATTGAGCGAGTTGCCCAGATGCATTTTGGTGGTCTCTACAGTGCTGTTGATGGAAGTAGCTCGGATACGCTGGGAAGTTTGAGCCTCAGAGACTACGGAAGGCAAGTAGCAGCTCGTTATCAGGCTAGCAACACCACTCTGACGTGTGCTCCAATTGGTAGGGCTGGTTCTTTGCCAATTGCGATTTTCCCAGTTCGAGACTCCTATCGCGTAGTGCGCGAGTTTGGCGCACCAGCGGTTGCGGCAAGCAACCAGCACAGCAAAGGCATTGACGTGGAGGTGGCTGAAACCACGCCTATCTATGCCGCAGCAGAAGGGAAAGTCATTTATGCAGGACACGCAGAAGGCTATGGCAACACAATTGTGCTGGAACACGACAACGGACGGCAAACCCGATACGCGCACGTGACTTCTATCCAACCGATAGTCGGTACTAAAGTCAAACAGGGCGACCTAATCGCTCTTACTGGTTCGTCCACTCTCCACATTGAAATGAGAGAAGGAGCGATTGCAGGCAACCCGTTTAGCGGTCGAGCAGTGAATCCACGAAACTACTTTGCAAGTTGACGAAGCAATGCATCAGATTTTCAGAATTATTCTGCTATTTGCGATGGGGCTAGCCACCGCGATCGCAACAGCCTTTTGTCATTCAGCTCAAGCCCGTCTACCTTCTTATCAAACTTGTATCGCACCCCTTGGGCTTGAGCGAGTTGAACAGATCGGTACTGCTAGACTGCAAGCACAAGCTTACTATCTCTTGGCTGCTTACGAGCAGGGGGATGAAGATGCAACCGACCTAGTGGTTGCAGCGACAGGCAAAACTTGCCAGCGCTTGTTTTACAACCCCACAGGCGATCGCACTCCTCTAGCTGGTTCGATGCCTTTAGCTGTGGCACAACAACTGACTCTACAAAGATACCGCAAAGAACTCAATGAAATGGGTAGATCGGCACTCCAACAACAAGCAATCTCCGCTTCAGAATCCGCCGAGCAGTGGTTTGCGGAAGAAACCTGGGCGCTGAAACGGCTAGGTATTGCTGTACCTGCAACCTTGGATTAATTACCTTTCTCCAAACGATTATGTCTCAGCAATCGCAGATATCGCTAAATTTACAACCATTTGATGCTGCAACACAGCCTGTTTCTGCTGAACTGGTGTTAGCTTCTAGCAAGGGCAAAACCAACGAAACCAGCAGCGAGCTACCCCTACCTCCTATTTGGTTGAAGCGGTTTGCTTGGTGGTTTCGGATCGGGCTAGGACTCTTTTTGTTGATTTCTTCTCTGTTAGGACTCACTGGATGCAGCGTAGGTGCCGGTGGTGTTCCTTGGCAACAAGCAGCCGCGTTAGTCCCTGAACCCGTGTTAGAGCAAGTCATTGCTCAAAACAGTACATTAAGTGGGAAAGCGGTTGGGCAGCTCGTTCAGTCAATGCAAGGCTGGAAAGTCAATGGCAGTGACGGTAAACTAGTTGTACTCAACTTCAACACGCCAGACTTGTGTGGCGCATTAGGATGCCTCTACAGCGGTGTGTGGTTAAGGAAAAATCAGCCAGCCACTCAGGTTTTTTCAGTTTACCTCGATCCCAATTTACCGAATGGACAAGCCTTATTTAAAGCTAGCGATCTACCTCAACAAAACCAAGTGTTGCCTTGCTTAGAAGTGGTTCAGCTTGACAAAACGCAGCAACAGCTCGTGCGCCAAACTCACCTGTGCTTTAACGGGCAGCAGTACCAAACTGTTGATGGCGTACTGTTGAAAAACGCCAATTCAACATCTACAAAATCTCCATCCCCAATTTCTTCTAAATCGCGTTATTCACGCAATTCAAGTACAGTTCGTTAATTTACATTAAGTAAGTCATTCATTTGTATGGGCACAATTCACGTTCTCCCACGATAAACTGGGGGCTTAGTTGACATTGTAATAATCATTCCACAAAAGCGCGTTACTCTCTTTTGAAGATGGTTAAAGCAGGAGTCAGTAGCAAAATAAATGTGGCGATCGCTCAGCAGCAAAACTCTCCTGAAGTTAACTGGCTGTGAAAGCCCTTCCACAACCAATTAACTAAACGGTGCTAGTTAGTCTTCGTCCTCCTCGAAGTCAAACTCATCGTCGTCTTCATCCCCTTCATCGTTGTCAAGCACCTCTTCGGCTTCTACATCGAGGAAGTCATCGTCAGATTCATCAAACTCGTCTGAGTCTGCTACTTCTGGCTCGCTGGAGCTAGAAGGCAGTACCGGAACAGGAGATGAAGTTTCAATGAAACCAATAATCTCCTCTCGCTGGCTTGTTAGCTGCTGATAGGCGTTGACACTACCAAAGTAGAAGATTTCCTCAAAGGTTTTCCAAGAAGGTTTGTTACGAATGACAGTGATGCAACAGGGATGAGTTTGGTCTGAGCCTCGGTCTTCAGCTACGAATTCGAGGTCGAGGATAGCACAGGCGTGCCACGCATCGCCCTTGCCAGAATAAGTAATTGGCTTGCTGGACGCATTTCGGATTTTCTTTTTGGTACAGTAGTCCACAAACGCCTTTTCCAGTTGTCGTCTGAACTTGCGGATGGCTTTGTTGAATTCCTTACGAGCAATTTTGCGCCAGCTAATTTTGATCGCAGCAACAGTGTGCAGGGGTTGGTTGTCATCATCCAGAAAGATAAAGGCATAATCCGAGCGGATTTCCATCGTTTCTGGATCGTAGTCATCTCGTTTTTCATCGTAAAAGCCGACGAACTCAGGTAACTCGTCTCCCTCTGATTTTGTTTGGATGTAATCCTTACGTTTGCCCAGAATTAACACGCGGGCTTGGGTGAGGAACAGTCCCGTGACTCGGTTCTTGCCGAATTTGCAGGTGGTCAAGTCATCTTCATCTGGGAGATTGGTCCAACCTGCTTCCTCCAACTGATCGAGCGGGATGAGAATGCCAGCTGGTTCATCATTAACTACAATGCCATAAGCCATATCGGGGGGATGAACTTCGTTGTGTTCTTCACCGAGTACTTCTGGGGAAAGCTGGTAGTTGGGATCGACTTTAGCCGCTTTGGGTTTAGGCTTTGATGCTTGCTTCGATTGGGCTTGGGATGCACCAGAAGATGCGGCTCTTGCTGATGGCTTTGCCGAATTATTGCGTACAGAGCGATTGGAGGTTGATTTGCTGGTTCGAGCCATATTTATGCTAGTAATTCTGCCTAATAAAAAGGCGTTAGCCGTTAATTTGATCGCTTAACTGAATGCACGCAGTATTGCTATGATTATCAAAATTTCAACAAAGCTTTACGTGCAGGAAGTGCATCATGATTAATACTGGGTATAATTAGCAACAAAAGTTTTTTTACTACCGTGAATCATCTGACTTATGAAGTCGCGCCATCTCCAACGCTGGCGTCAATTGACTTAGGCAAAATATTTCAAAAGTACAATACCCCTGAAGGCTTGGCTATGATTGGGGGACTGCTGTTTCTAGTGGCGCTCTTCCGCGTGGCAGGTAGCACTAAGGGCAAGATTTCCACTGGACGGCTGGCAGGTATTTCAGAAAAGCTTTCAGCGACTAATCTGGCACTCAAGCAAATAAACATTGTTCGGGATTTGCAAATTTACAATCGTTCTGCTAGAACGCAAACTGAAAATGCTGTCCAACCAACTAGTTCTAAGACTAAAAAATCTGAGCCTAGCTCACCAAAAAAGCCTGCCCATAACCGCATGACTCTGTGGTGTGGTATGCCTCGCTACTGGTGGAATGGTACAGGTAAAGGATTCGTTGCTCGACTACAAACTATGCTAGGGGTATCGCCTACGGTTTGGCTCCCCGATGCCCAGCGGAGTATGCTTGCGATTGGTGCGCCAGGTTCTGGTAAAACATTTGGCTGCATTGATCGAGCGATCGAAAGTGCGTTTGCTCAAGGGATACCCACAATAATCTACGACAAGAAAGGAGACCAAATGCGGTTGCACGCACCCTTGGCTGCCCGCTATGGCTATAAAGTATTTGTGTTTGCTCCTGGCGAACCGTTTAGCGATATCCTTAACCCGTTAGACTTCCTGCGAGATGAACGAGACTCCGTCATGGCAGGAGAATTAGCGCAGGTCATCAACCGCAATGCATCAAGTGGCGGTAAAACAGATGAATTCTTTTCTAAAGCTGGGGATTTGCTAGCTAAAGGCTTACTTCAGCTAGTGAAAAGCCCTGAAGCCAAGTTTCATGACATGGCGATGCTTTATGCGATTCTGCGCTTGCCTGGACTAGTCAAACGTTTAGACTATGCCGTGCAACAAAAACAAATTGACGAATGGATCGCAACCAGTTTCAACCAATTTTTATCAAGTAAGGATGCTGAGAAAACTGTTGCAGGCATTCAGACTACGGCGACAGGTACTTTTTCTTCATTCATCCAGGCTGACCTGCTGCACGCATTTATGGGCAGTTCTACAATTCCAAAACGGATTGAAGGCAAGCAGCTGATTATTTTCAAACTCGATGACGAACGCCGCACAGTGATTGGACCGTTGTTAGCAGCAGCTATTCACTTGTGCATTGTTTCCAACTTGTCTGTACCCCGACGCGACCCGCTCGCCATCTTCTTAGATGAGTTACCGTCAATTAAGTTGGATAAGCTGCCGCAGTGGATTAACGAGTACCGTTCTAATGGCGGTTGCTTCGTGTTAGGAATTCAGTCGCTCAACCAGCTCTACGAAACTTACGGAGAGAAGATGGGCGCTGCGATCGCATCGGCATGTTCTACTCACATCCTCTTCAACCCTGGCGATGCTAAAACCGCTGAAGAGTATTCCAAGCGGTACGGGGAAAAAGAAATTAAGCTGAAAAATCGCTCTACAAGTAGCTCGGCAAACTCGCAGTCGGTAAGCTGGAACGAGTCACTGCAAAAAATTCCTCTATTTACGGTAGACCAAATCTTGAAGTTCACTGAAGGTTGGTGCGTGATTACCAACCCTGGTTACCGAGTAGGTAAAGAGGGTTCGGTTCCTTACGCACTGAAAATTCCGGTTCCTAAGTCAGATGAAACACGAGCAGAAGAGTGCGAGCAGTTGTGGGATTCTCACGTGCGACCTGCGCTCTCAAGACGAGTGCCACCACCCGATCCGGAAAAACTCACACGAGAACTGCTTTTACGGGTAGAACACGCCAAGAAGTTGTTGCCTGATCCACCAGAAGAGGGCAGTCAAACCCCACCACCCTCAGCTGCACCACCACGGGGGACTACACCAAAACGATTTTCGGCTGAGCGCACTCCACGCTCTAATGTTAATGCTCTAGACTTCATCGCACCTGACACTGGACAAGAAGCAAGTTAGAAAATCATTCTAGTAGGTTAAAGCTGCTTGTAGAGCCTGCGAATTATCCGTGCTGTTTTGCCTGTAAATTGAACAACCCATTGCTTGTGACTATTGCTCACCTTGAATAACTCTGTGCTTTTAGCAGGACGAAGCAAGCCCGTTTCAGGGTTTGGGATACATAAAGTTGCACCTGCAACTGGATAGCGATACCAAAACTCCACTGATTCGACCACATCTCCTTTTACTAGTTCTGTCAACGCTTGTGGATAGAAAACAATTTGACAGTTAGTTACATTAAGAACTCGGTTTTGCACCATGAGGCTACGACCTTTGACAATCCACTTGACTAAAACAGACTGCTGAACTCGAACAGGTTGAGTGGTTTGAGTGGTTTGTCGCATTGCTTTAGTTAAAACAGTTTTGCTGGTGCATCTTTTAATTTACTATCTATTTAGCAGCAATGCGGCAACAGGTCGCAGTTTTTAGCAATCAAAGCGGTAATCCTACTAGACTCTGTAGGTGTTGTGCTGTCTGGTTGAATGCTTGGTGCAGTTTTGCTGGAGAATTTGACAAGTCTAATTGTTGTTGAGTCTTTTTTATTGCGATCGCTTATCCAAATCCTGTTTGATTTGCAACCACTTATTAACATCTTTAGGCGTGAGATTCTTAGCTAATTCTAATTTTTCAGTTGGCTCTGCCAGATTAACTTTTATCAATATTCCACGTTCGTCTATGGCAGAAATTAGCAAGGTTTTTGCTTGATTGTCGAGCGTCAGCTTGTAATCTTTTGTTTCTAATTCTTCTAGACTTGGACCGGTTTCTTGAGTCGGAACCAAAGCGTAGGGAGCACGCCCTGCTTCTAATAAACGGCGAGCAATAGGTACGATCGCTGCTGCTCGTTCCCGTTGGGGTGGGTATATGGATCTAGTGTTAAAATCTGTAGAGCTTGATTGTTGTTCTATAGATCGTTGAGGTTTGTATGATACTTGAGTGGACTCTGTGCTAGCCATCGATTCTGGCGTACTTTCTAGCTTTAAAATCCGCTTAACTGGTTCTTGCAAGAGCGGAACGTCATTTTGCACAATATCCCAGATTACTGCTTCTCTTACTTTAAAATAACCATGAGCTAAGAGATTTCGTAATCTGCCAATGTCTTGCCACTCAACTTCTGGATAGCGTTCGCATACTTCTTTGGGTATGTTTAAAACAGCCTCCCCAATTATTTCTAGATTGCGAGCCACCGCATCAAAAGTACGTTCGTCAGCTATGAAGTCATCAAAGCTCATACTGCAAGTGTAGCGCTGAATCTTATTAATGCTTTTGATAATATCTTCTAAATACAATCTGTAATCACGCAATGGGGATGATGTCCTTTTCTACATTAGAACGAATTTCTGGTCTGAGCGTATCCCAATCAACTAAATCAACTTTTCTCCCTAATAAGTCTTCTAGATAGCGATTGAGTTTTACATAGTTCCGAAAAGTTGGCGTTCCTTCAAACTCCACCAAGATGTCTACATCACTATCTGGTCGAGCTTCGTCCCGTGCTACAGAGCCGAATAGTGCTATAGCTTTTACTCCAAATTGAGCAATCTGCTCGGAGTTTCTAATAATTGAAATTATCACTTCTTCTGGGCTAGGAATACTGTGATTTTGAGGCTGGCTTTCCCTATCAAATTGAACTAAGTTAATAGGAATAGCATCCTCCATAACCTTTGGAATAATTTCTGGTCTGAGCATCTTTAAATCTGTTAAATTTACTTTTCTTTTGAGTAGTGTTTCTAAGTGTAGTTTCAAATCTATGTACATATCAAATGTCGGCTCAGTAAAAAATTCTACTAAAATATCTACGTCGGCGTCGCTATTAGGTCGAGCTTCGTTCCGTGCTACGGAGCCAAATATTGCTAGTGATTTGATGCTAAACTTGGGGTAATCGGGAGCTAAACTCACAAGCTTGATTATCGCTTCCTCCGCACTCAACGGTTTTAGCTCTGCTTGTGCTGAAGGTAGAGTGTTTGAGGCAGCAACTTCTAGAATGCTTGTTTGCTTTGGAGCTTTTTGAGGCTTTTCAACAGGGTTCATAACTGCGATTTTTAATTATTACTCGTTGTTCGTACTCCGTGAATCAACCTAAGTCGTGCCTGGGGCTAATAGCTAGAGCAAAACTGGAATTAAGAAGTTGAATCGGCGGTGGCGATCGCACCGCTCAGCTTTTCTAGTAACGCTCCCAGCACGACCCTGAAGCATACACTTGCAGTTGTGTTGGCGAAAGCGTTTAGCATTGGTCTGGGTCTTTAAGAGAGTGTGCCGTGCTGCCAAACTAGATTGTAACCTCTGGGATCGTTTCCAAGTCTAGCATTGGTGTTATAGACTGCTCAACTTGTGGTCGTACTGGGGTTTCTTCAAGGGACTGGTTAACGATCTGACTCAACCATAGCTGGGTTTGAGCGTGTTGCTCTTGGTTCCAACCTATCTTCACTCTACAAACTGGTTTGGAGGGATGTAGGGCTAAGATGATAAGTTGCACTAGCTGGGGGGACACAGAGTATTGCTCGCACGCTGCCCACAGCTTAATTCTGTCTTGCCAAATTAACTTTGGACGGCGAACTGCCCACTCGTAGAGCCTAGGAATGCCACGCCTGAACCCCAGATTAGTATGAACTTGAATAAATGCGTTCTCGGCAAGAGGTGCAACAATCTGGGTATCAATCAGTAGTTTCCTTTTGGGTTGAAACAATTCGGGAGCAAGTTTTTTCATCTGACGCATCCAGCGCCCCATGTGTGGGTGAACCCTTAACAAGGGTTCAACGGGTAGCCCTAGAAACATCTGTTTCATGACAAGCTGAAAATTAGCTTCGTCTTGTTTGGTTGCATTATCATCTTTTACAACGGGTAGAAGTCGGTTCTTAGCAATTATTTGGTTAAGTTGAGGGATGGTAATTAATGACATTAATGGGCTGATCTTAAACGGTCCATCCCAAGAGCGGTAGCTGCGGCTACAAACTAGAAAATTAAAAAGCTAGCTGGAAATTCAATTTCCAGCTAGTAAGTTAACAAGTAGCATCATTAAGTAGTAAATAACTTAGCAAGCAGATAGAGTGCTTGATACAATCATCTCTGCTGTTCTCATCTAGTTTTCGTTTTTAGCGCGATCTCCTATTTTCGATTTCCTGAATTTTCTGGCGAATGGCTTCTTCCCCGATCCTGATGCTCTCCTCATCTAAAGGTGCTGGATACCACTTGGTATCAGGGCTTCTCTCCTGTTCTATCTTTGCAAAAAAAGCATCCCATGCTTCTTCATCATCTCGATGATCTGTCACATAAGTTCTGAGGTCAGCGCGGCTCATTTCTTTAAAGTTTGGTTTTGTCATCAGATGAATCTCCAAAGTCCGCCTTGAGGAATTTCTACTTCAATTTCGTCAGTTTGTACTTCGGTGCCTGCTTGGATGTACACAATTTGTCTCCTTGTGTCATATCGAAATACATAAATAGCTCGGTAGCTGTTTGAGAGCATTTGACACACTCGCATGCAGGCGAAAGCTTGTTCTACTGTCGGCAAATTTGTCTTTCCTCCATGTTAGCTGAACCGCGCTTGTATCCCTACTTCTTAAGCTTTTACCTTAGGGCTGGAATGAGAACGCGGTGTTTGTGTCTAGGTACTTGCCTTTCTTTTAAACTTAAATGTAGGAGCTAACCATTTACTGTTAATTACAGTGCAAGGGACAATTTTTACGCAGTGGCAGCGAGTGCCTCAATTAGTTGGGCTTTCTTCATTTGCATAAATCCTCTAACCTTGCCTCTAGCTAAACTTCTCAATTCTTGAACGGTCATAGCCGCATAATCAAGTCGGGGCGGCTTTACGAGTGAGATCGCCCGAACTTTTGCTAGTTCGATAACGTCTTTGTCACGCGCATCAGCAATCTCATCTACTAAGGTAATTTGCGATAAAAGCCAGTCCAATGTGGCAATTTGCGGCTGTGGATCAACGCCTGCTTTAGTAAAGTTAGCATCACAACAAATACTTTGGCAGCAGTCTGTTTTTAAGCGTGGCTGCATGGGTAGCGTTGTATGATAGGGTCTTACGATGTAATCTACAACCATAGCTAGAAACGAAAACATAGCGATAAATTCGATAACAAATGTCAGAAAGTCTTGGATTGCAGACATCTTGAAACCTCCTAATGCCGATGATTTAATAATTCGCATCGATGCCCTTTGTGATGGTCTTGACCTCTGTCGTAACGCTTAACAAAGGGTTGTGATTCGATGATTCAGGTAGAGTAGCGAACGAAAATGATGTAGAGATCAGCAGTTCAACAAGTATCTGTAGTAACAGCTTCCTTTCACTCCTAATAAGTAAGTAAGCAGCAGTAGCGGAACTTCCACCAATGCTAGTTAGGGCTAGGAGGGGCGATCGCCTCCAGCAAAACTAACCCCAACTGCTTGAGCAATGCAGTGTTACCATCCGGACAACCATGTTGGATCAGGCACTTGGCACATCCAGTTGAGCAATCGCAGCTGCGGGCGATCGCAGCTGCCGCACGAGCAAGTTCAGGCAATTGCTTGAACACAGCTTCTGAAGCACCATTACCACCGTCCGCCTCATCGTAGAAATAGCCCACATAGATGGAAGTTTCTCCCAGTTCTTTGGAAGTGGCAAAATTCACTTCTTTGGGGTCAGCCCGTACAACCAGTTGCAATGCCTGCATGATTTGATGCCCGAAACTGTGCAACGCAATCAAATTACTGGGATGCTCCCAAAGTTGTTGATAGCCTGGTGGAATGGGTAGCCCAGTACGGCTCAAGCTAAGGCGAGTGGCTTTAGCAACTTGTTCGATCGCAGCCTGGGCTTGTTGATTCAAAATCACTTTCACCATTGGTGTAGAGAACTGCACTCGGTAAGGCTGCTCAAAGTTTTCTTCTGCCAACGTCTCAGTAATAATGGCTTTACGAGTTGCCTTGCCGCAAGATGGGCATTGACGTTTCCCTGGCAGCGGCTCTTTGTAGCTCAGGCATCGCTTGTTTAAGCAAGTTTGCTCGTAGATTTGATTCATCAAGCTATAGCCACTGGTGATGTAGCTGACTTGTCCAAAGCTGAGTTCCAGCTTCATCGCAGGGGTAAATTCTTTCTTTTGTTCGCGATCGCATTCGTGTAGTTCTTGGGGCAAGAGCAAGGGAACTTGCACTGGATCGGTTAGGAGTTTGATGCTGCTAGTTTCAAATTCGGTGTTAGCAACTGTATATAAGGAGTTATCTGCCGCCTGCTTCAAGATTGCCCGCCGACCTTGCAAATCCAAAGATATGCAATTGTATGCGAGCATTTTTCCATCAATATCTTGTCGTTTGTAGATTGCTCTAGGGTGAACCTCTCGATAGGCAATGTCAAGAGAGACTTCCTCCAGTTCTTCCCCTGATTCGGCATCTACCAACTTTATCGTGCTTTGAGTAGCTCCGCCGCGAAAATTAATGTCAATATGAGGGTTGCCTTTCGTCCATAGCCCATTCCTACCTTTGTTGAGATGTCCCTGTGACAGGAGCAGTTTCGCGACTTCAACCGCAGCACTGCCAAAGTAGTGCTTAATCTTGTCTGTGGGAATGCCTGTTTCTGCTGCCGCACACATGAGGTGCTTGGCGGCAAAGATGGGATACTCGTCATTGAAAGACACTTCTTCTGCTTCCCCAGATACCAGCATTTCAGGGTGTTCTGCCACATAAAGGTCGATAGGGTTGAGGGCATTGAGAATTAGCACCGTCAATCCAGGCGCTTGTCGTCCAGCTCTGCCCGCTCGTTGCTGATAAGATTTTTTTGACCCAGGCCAACCCCGAAGTACGCAGCACTCTAATTCAGGTAGGTCGATTCCAGCTTCGAGGGCATCTGTGGCAACAATCCATTGGATAGTTCCAGCTTGAAGTTGCTCTACCACCTCAGCTCTACGTTCTGGCGTGATGCCGCTATAGAATGCAGACACCTTAGCAGATTTCAGCAAACCCGTTAGCTCTCGCACGCTTCTGCGCGAATTACAAAACGCGATCCCCGACTTACCCTGTGACAGCAAGAATTGAATAATCCGAGCGGTGTCAGCAGTAAGATTGTGACTGGGGTGAGTTACTACAATTCGCTTGGGAGGGACTGCTGCTCCGCTCTTGCGAATCCAAATAATGGGTTTGAGGTCGCGTTTAGTTGGCTTCAGGGCAGAAAGCTTTTGGGCAAGCTGACGGGGGTTGCCGCAAGTTGCACTCAAGAAAATGAATTGCAGCTGCTTCGAGTCTCCGCCGTAGCGATCTACTGCTAGTTTGATGCGACGAATGAGCCACGCCATATTCGCCCCATAGCTGCCTGAAAGAGTATGAGCTTCATCAAATGCAATATACCTCAGCTTGCTGTAAAAACCTGCCCATCCTTCTGATTTCCAAGCTTGCCGTAGTTGGAAATGAATTAGCTCTGGCGTAACTGCCAAGATATGAGGGTTGCTAGCTAAAATCTCCGCTCGCTTGTCTTGCTCTTTGACATCGCCCGTAATCATTCCCAGCCTGGGTCTGACTTTCTGAGGGATTTTAGCTAGAAGGCTAGAAACCTTATTGTACTGGTCTGCTGCTAATGCTTTAAACCCATAAAACACCAATGCTCGATGTCCTTGCATGCAACCCTCAATCATGCCAGGATAAATACTCAAGGTTTTACCGCTGGCGGTTGGGGAAGTCAAAATTAAGCTTTTCCCAGCTCGAATTGCTTGCAGGGCTTTGAGTTGATGCGAGTAAAGCCGATTGATTCCCTGCTCGTGGAGGGCGTTTGTCAGTTCAGGAGGCAAGTCGCCTGGAATGTCTCGCAGAGTGGGTTCTTGAGCTTTTGTGGTGGTCTGCCAAAGTAGATCGTCGCCTAGAAATTCAGCAATATCTGCTGGTTCTGTTGTTTGGGATAAGCTTGAATTTTCTGGAATGGGTTGGGTGGCAGGAGTCCAAAAGCTCTGAAGCAGAGCGCCATAGTTAGGTGTTGACATGGGGATTTTTTAGCATTTTCTTTAACTACTAAAAAAATCCCCATAAGGGGGAGTTAGTCCAACTGACTCCGCAACAGCGAAATGCGCCTTTGGTGGTGGATGGTGCGATCGCTTGTCAATTCTGGATTGCGGCACCAAGTCGCATCATTATGCTCAAAACACTGTACAACTCATTCCCAGGACTGAGAATTGAAAACACCCTTGACAAAGCGTACTGTGGTGTACCAGAACGAGTTAGCTTCAGGAAAACGAAACTACCGCCATTTGTGATTAACCCAAAGGTCGGTTTATCTACCTTTGGAGACGCTAACATATAGGCTAGTGCCTGCGCTCTAGCAGCCTCTAGAGAGAATTCTGCTTTTTTGGACTCAATGACCAGTATCCACAGCTGGTCGTTCAGCACTAGGACGTCAATACGACCCTTGACGACAATCCCTTCATCTTCAGCGGTAAGTAAGATTGATGTTTCTGTCTCAATTCTAAATGGGGATTGATAAAACCCCGCTAAGTCAAGCAATGGAGATAGAACCACCATCTTGACCGCATCTTCTAGTAGGGGTGGGTATTCAATTAAGTTGCGATAGTTGCTCTTTACCCGGTCAAGTGATCGCTTTTCTTCTTCTGCGATCTCCGGTAAATCATCTTGCCATTCACGGAAAAACTGTTCATCTTCAGTTTGGGTAAGGCTGAATTTAGTCCTTAAGTCGTGTAACGTAATATCAATGGCTTGAAGGGTTTGAATCATAAAAAAAAATGGGAGTGTGAAAACCCAGCGGCTGATTCGCCCTGGGAGGAAACACGACTTTGGGCAACTGTTAAGAAGTACCCTTTGAACAAATGCTAACTAATTATCTCCTAAAGAAACTCCAGATATCGCTGTGACAATCATAAACAAAGTATAAATGCCCACAATGTCTATGTTGTGAACGTTGTGGGCGAAATAACTGAAACAAGGGGAGCGTCAATTGAACAATCGAGCTACTTTGAGAAAAGCTGGCAGCATGACTTTTGTGCTTGCACCCTGTTTTAGTTCAACCTCCAGTTCAAACAACCAAATCACAGCAGTAGCCAAGGCTTTGATAGAGGCGGCTGCAACATCCTTTTTCAGGTAATAGAGCCGATTGGGATTGCCAATTCCACATAATTGGGCAATTTCTACATCTTTCCGCTGCACTCGGTCTTTGAGCACACTTTTCACCCATAACCAAGTCAGAAATTGGGTCTGGAGCGTAGCAACGATCGCCAGCGGTACTTCAGCACGAGACAAAAGATCGTGAGTCAATTGGACGACCCTAGTTGAGTCGCCACATCTGGCTGCTTCTGCCAATTGGAAACTGGTTTGAGTATGGCAGGGGACTAAAGCCTCTACTTCCGATTGACTCAGGGATTTGCCTTGAGCGTAGACCCTTAGCTTGTTTAGCTCTGATGCTACCCTAGCGGAGTCGTTACCGATCGCAACAGCCAAGTAGGTGACGACTGACTTAGACAGCGACAGCTTCATAGCTTTGGATCGCGCTGCAATCGATTGAGCGATTAGATCGGTGCGCCAAGGCGGGAGCAAGGGATATTCTGTCAACTGCCCGTGTTTGAGTAGAAATTTAGCAATTTTCAGCCGTTTATCTAACGAGGCGGCGGTGAATACTAGATTGGTGTTTGGTGGTAAGTGGGGAAGGCACTGCAATAGCTCGAACTGCCATTCCCCAAATTGAGTGACAGAATTGAAGTTGCAGTCTTTGACTACCACCACCTTTAAACGATCGGCGACGGCTGGCGTGCGAGCGGTATTTAAGGCTTCGTCAAGTTGCGTCGGGCTGAAGGCGTGATAGTTAAATGTCAGCCAGTTGGGATCGAGCTGGCGCTTGAGGGCGGCAAGCTGTTGACTGATAGCATACTCGTCCTCTCCAATTAACAACAGCACTGTCATGCGCTCAGTCTCCGATGAGATCTAGCATTCGCATTGGCAGCAGTACGAACAAATACTGTAATGGGTTTAGGGTATTGGGTCACGCGCTGGAGCAGACGGGCGATCGCCTCTTTGTTAGCTTCAAACTTCTCCAAGTAGGTTGGGGCTACCTCCAAGATAGCTTTGGAGCCATTGAGCTTAACGAGAGTAGCTTTAGACAGCAGCATCCGGTTGTTGGATTTAGCGCTATTGATCGCAGAATGCCAAATTTCGTTAAGCGTAGGTTCTGCGGTTGTAGTCGTCAGCTTTGTGAAAATTGGCTGAGGCTCTTGTTGCGTAGCTGACATCAAATTCAGCAAACAAACTTCCAGCCATACTCCGGCGTTGATGGACTGTCGGAGCTGGAGTTCTGCTTTGTGCAGTTGTACCAAAACTAGATTGAGCGTGTCGAAGCTCCACTTGGCTGCTAGTGACTTGAGCTGATGGTAACTGACTACACCTGTTAGCAAGCTCTGCTCTTTAGGAGCAGATTGAAGAACGAGCAAATCTCGAGAGGTTTGCAGCAAGCTGTTAAGAATCAGCGTCGGCGTTTTACCTGCATCCACTAGTTCTCTGGCGGCTTGCAGGAGTTGTAAGGTGTTGCCAGCAGCGATCGCCTCAACGATCGCGAGCAGTTCCGATTCGGTGGTTCCACCTGCCATTTCAATTACTTGGTTTGCCGTCACGCCTTCACCCAACAACCGCACCTGAGACAGCAATTGCAGGGCATCTCTAAGTCCCCCATTAACGATGCGGGCGATCGCCAACAGTGCATCGTCACCGATCGCAATTTCTTCACTCACAGCTACTTTGCGTAACTGCGTTGTAATAGTCCCAATAGAGAGGGCGCGGAATTCAAATCGCTGAGTGCGGCTGATAATGGTAGGCAGAACTTTATGAACTTCGGTAGTGCAAAGCACGAACACTACGTGAGCTGGAGGTTCTTCAATGCATTTAAGCAGAGCATTTTGGGACTGGGTAGTAAGCTGATGGCATTCATCGAGAATGAAAATTCGGTAACGTCCTGCCACAGGTGCAAAACTGCTACGCTCAACTAGCTCTCGCGCATCATCTACGCCATTGTGAGACGCAGCATCAATTTCGCTCACGTCCAGGCTGCTGCTCGACTCAATTGAACGGCAAGATTGACATTGACCACAAGGGTTAATGGTCGGCTTTTTGCTCTCTAGGCAGTTTAACGACTTGGCAAAGATGCGGGCAGTGCTAGTCTTCCCCGTGCCTCTCGGTCCCGTAAATAAGTAAGCTGGGGCAATTTGTCTATTAGTAATGGCATTAGCTAAAGTTGCTTTGACGTAGGGTTGTCCTACAAGGTCTTCAAGGGTTTTAGGTCTGTAAGCTAAATGAAGGGCTGCGCTCATAGTTTTGGTTGTGAAATTGTAAATTGCTCCCCGATAGGGGATAGCCAGAAGCCTGTGCCTGAACGGTCAAGCACAGGTGAAAAAATCAGCGCCTTGCATCAACCAGAATTTGACTGGGCGTTGTACTCTTGCTTCGCCTTTTCTAGATCGTAGAGAGGTAGGATAAAATAGGTTGCGTCGATAGCAATTTCGGGAAATTCTAAATCCCCAGCTGGCTTGAGGCTAACAGGGGTGTAGGGTCGATCCATCGTGAAATTCACTGCCGTACTGCTTAAAGCCTTTAGAGCATCGATCAGGTAGTTGATATTGAACTGAATCTCAAATTTTCCCAGCTCATCAGGGATTGTGGCAGACACAGTTTGAGTGCCTCTGCCGTAATCCCGCTCAATCGTGAGATAGATTTCTTGCGTGCTGCTGTCGAACAGGAGTTTGACAGCGTTCTCCTTCTTACTTGCCAAAGCTGAAAGGCGATCGAGTTTGGAGAGCAAGGCATTGGTTTCGATTGCTACTTGCTTGGGATACTGATATCGCTCGACCAAAGCTTGGCAATCCGGATAGGTATCTTCCAAGCATTGAGAAATTATTTCTTTTTGGAGCTTTTTATCGCTAAACTCAAACAGAACGCGCTTTGATGGGGCATCATAGGCAAACCGCAGCCACTCATCAACTTCAATTTTCTCTAAGTTGCGGGTTAGTTCTTTAAGTGTCTTGGCTGGAATGATGCAAGTTTGATCGCTCAAGTGGGACTTAGCTCGCTGCTTTCGCCCGATCCCATTCGTGGACAGAGCAATCAGGGCGACTTGGTGTCCGTCGGTTGCAGTACAGCGCAGCTGCCCTCGTTCGGCACTGTGTAACCACTGCACGCCTGTCAGGATTTTCTTAGAATCGTCCGTACTTGCTGCAAAGATGACTCCTTTCAAACCAGCCTTGACTGCTTTGGCAGGCAGAGAAACCAAATTGGTTGTGGGTACTGAAATCTCTGGGAACTCTCCTGCATCCATACCATAGATTTCAACCGCTCCCCCCTGACTGTCTTCCAATAGCACGACGGGGCTAGAGTTAGTTTCCTGTGCCTCTGTCTCAGCCTTTGATTTTGTCTTGCGGTTTTTGGCAGCGACTGTAGCGTTCAATTGAATCAGGGTTGTTTCACCTGTAGGACACTTACCCACAACACTTACTAAAATTTCAGCAGGCAAGGCGATCGCCCCACCCCGTAGCACGTGCGCTTCAAAGGCAGCACTCAGAGTTAGGCTGATGTCAGAGGCAATGAGCTTGACCTTGTTCTCCTGCTCGTCAGCGATCGCCAGAATATTAGCTAGAACGGGTTGCAGGGGTTTAGTTGGGACGGCAGCTTTGACAAAGGCTAAAGCCGAATCGAGCGCTTCTTGCTGGCAGATGACGTGCATTCCTTGACTGGCGGCAAGATCGTTAGATGCTGACTTAGCTGGAATCGATCCATTGACAGCATCGGATTGGCTCAATAGATCGGGTTGCTCAATTGAATTCAGTTGTTCATCGGATTCAACCAACTTTTTGCGCTTTGTTTGCTTCGCCGTCTTACCGTTGTGCCGTTCTAATTTAGCTGGAGTAGTAGTAATTTGAGTTGCCCCAGCTACAGCCGATTTAGCATTCTTGTTAGTCTCTCCCGTGGATGAGGTATTGGTTTGCTTAAGTCTAGTTACGCTCATATTTTTAAAAACCGATTTGCCGTGCTACGCTGCGGTAGCAGTGAGAAAGGTGCAATCCGTCGGATTGAGCGATCGCACCTGTTGATTCGCCAACTTTTGATCCAGTCTTGCAAGATTACTATTTAACGATAAACACCCGTTCTCTAGCCCGCGTCGATCCTACATACCAAAGCCGATTGAGTTCCCGCACGCTGCTGAGTTTTCCGTCCAATCCTCGCTTGTTTAAATCGTTTGCATCGATGGCGACTTCATCAAACGTAGACCCTTGCGAGTTGTGAACCGTGAGGGCAAAGCAGGGTCTGACGTTGGCAAACGTTTCTAGATGCTTGTAATACTTCTGCCAGAAGAAGGGGTTACTTTTGGCAGATTGCATTAGCTGTTGAGCTTCAGCATCAAACCGCTGCCGTTCTTCATCATGTAGCACGTAGATCTGCCGCTTTATGTCGTTGTCAGTGGTGGCGATCGCCCGCCATACTTTATAACCTGCGTAGCGGTCTTCGCAGTAATCTGTAACGACAAACTCGCTGGAGGTTGGCAGAATCACCGTTTTCCCGTCTGGGGCGACTATAGGATCGCGAGCGATTAGCCGTTCGCCGATAACAAACCGAGCGGCATTTACGCCGTAAAGGTGGGTACGAATATGGTGGTTATACCAGTCCACCTGCTTATTCGTCCAACAGAGAATTCTAAAGCAGTCGGGGTTGTTGTCAAACTCGCTCTTCATTTTCTTACAGGCGTAATTCAAAAGTGTCTGCTGCCGCACGACGAATACACCATTTTGCTTGTCCTGCGAGTATTTTGGGCAGGGCTTAAACGGCTGCTTGCTTTTCGTAACAGCTTGGCGGCAGGTTGTGACGAATTCCAGCAGAGGACTGTCAGCTCCTTGTCGGACTACCTGCTTCAGCACTGCCCGATTAGTCACGCTGAAACTGGGAGACTTCTTCTCGTTGACTGGATTAAGCTGCGCGGGATCTCCCATCAGCACGATTTTGAGTCGAGGTGCATACAGGCTAGCCACGTCTTCAATCCAATGCCAGAGCTGCTCGCCAATCATGGAGCATTCATCAATGAAAACGATATGAAAGGCATGAGCATAAGATGAGCCAGTCCGTTCTAAAACTTTCTCGCCAGCTCGCGTCACCATCCCTAGTCCTAGCAACTGGTGAATGGTGAAGAAGTCTAGCCCAGCAAGTTCGTTCTTAGCTGCCATGCGCTGGAGTACGTTTACAGCTTTATTGGTGGGAGCGGTCAAAGCAATTCGCTTGCCTACGCCGACCAATGCTTTAACTAGCAGCGAAACCAAAGTAGTATTGTGAGTCACGATGCAGTGCTCTGTGACGTAAAGTCGAGAGGGATGTTCTACAGCAATGCAGACACACTCTTGCTCTGCTTCAGCTTCGACTGAAACAATGTATCGAGCTGGAGCATAGCGAGTTTTTGGTTTCACGCGATCGCGCTTGCGAGGCAGATGAAAAGGATTGATATCTGGGGGTAGGCAAATTGAAAGTCTATAGCATAAACGACCAGATGCTGTGTTTCTTGTTTGTATTGGGCAAATACCACCCAATGATTCAACTAAACTTCTTACATCCGCAGCCAGCTGGGGTGAACTAGTTGCAAAGGATGTCTCATAGCCTTCCTGCGAGACAGTACCATCTGTGTCCATCAATCCACGTAACAGCTCCAAGCGCACTTCTTTTGAGTTAATTAAGTAGCATTGGGGAATGAATTTTTCATAGGAGTACTTGCCCCACAAACCTAAAGATTTCAAGGACTCTGTTAGTGGATTGTGTCGATATTGCCCTCGCCACTGAGTACCTACAAAACGATATTCTCTCTGAATTATAATTCTCATATCCACATCTTCGGGAATTATCTCTCGGCAACGAGTAATAATTTCTGCATCGTTGGTTGTTAACTGGGGTGTATTGCTTGTTAGTCCTCCATCTCCCAGTAGGCAACCGAGTAAGTAAGGAGCTATTGGAACGGTGGAAGGTTCAAAGTCAGCGCACTGCATTACTGGAATGCGATGATTGCTTTGCAGCCCGTTTCTAGCTGATAATGATGCAGCAATTTCTCGCGTAGTTTTGACTCGTCCCTTCTTGGGTTGAGGGATTCTTCCCTTCTTTTGTGCTTTGTAAACTCTCACGCGGTTGGCATTGCGTTCGTGATAGCTTTCAGTTAGCCACAAATGATCGTAGCAGCACAAGGTGGAGCTGCCATCGTTAAACTTAATCCTGGCTACGGGTTTAACTCCTTGAGGGAAAATCCCAATGACTCGTGTGCGAGAACCATCGCCAGCGATCACAAAGTCGCCAGGTTTGAGCTGACCAATTGGTATCCATCCCGTAGGAGTGAGGACGGGGGTATGAATAGGTTGAGCTTTGCCAGTCCCTGCATAGCCGCCCAGCAAAAATAAGGTTTGGTCTGAATCTAAAAATTCGAGAATCGCCTTCAATGCCTGCTCTTGGTCGCAAGTTAATTGAAATGGGAGTTGAGGAATCGAGAGGATCTGTGCGGTCATAGGTCGAGTGTTTGAAATTTCCAAACACCCCCACGCGGTAGCGGTTCACTCAACTTTCTTGGTTTTCTCCAATTCCTCTTTTCTTTCCACTTCCAAGCATTGTGGGGTGGAGAGCGCCGATAGGTATGTCATCTCAAGGATGCTGTGGGAAAATATAGCGGTTTATGTTTTCTACACTGAATTGGGTAAATTTGTGAAGAACGCATGAAATATTTGTAACCAAAAATACGGCTGTTATATTGGTATTGCTGAATTTAGATTTTGTTATCGAACTGCCTTAGTTATGTTTGGTACTTCTTCTCAAGAATTGACGCTTGCAAGTTTAATGTAAGTTTTAATACTTGTATGGCGATAACTAAAGTTTTAGCTGATGGTAGTCTGAGCGTACCTGTTTTCGACGCATCTTACGAAAACGGGAAAGGGCGATTTTTATCCGAACCATTTACCTTAAAGCACTCAATTCTGGCTCAAATGTTTTCGCCAGAAGACTTGAAGTCTTTGGTGATGGTTAAAATCGACGATGCTAATCCCAATCCCGATCGCCTTCGCAACCGCACTTTTGAAGACGGTCAGAAGCGGTTCTTTGCATTTAGTTCTGGGCAAAACTATTATTTTGCTAGCAAGAACTTAAGAGATCGAATTCGAGATTTTTTTCAAACCGAGCCAGACACCGCTTGTCGCTACGGCTCGTTGCTGACTAGCGATTGCTTTAAGGGTACTCAAACCTTTGAAAACCTGCGGGTCAAAATTGTCGATCGCCAAGACCCAAAGTATGCAGAGTATAAAACAGGGGATTGTCACGGCAAAATTTCTCCCAAACTGGCGAAGGTATTAGGTGCGAAGACGAACGCACCGTTTCAATTTCGCTTGGCTTGGAAATCAGATTGGGCTGTTGATGAAAAACTAAACCTACCCAGTTTTCTATCGAAAGGGACATTTCTGCCTGATCGCAATTTGACTGAAGGAAAAGGGTATGACTTGATTCTGGATATCTCCTCGATCAAAGGAATTGAAAAGTCCCAACTGAAAAAGCTGATCCCCTGTGGAGATTACGAATTTCCTCAAGCCGTGCTGGGTAATCGCTCCAATGCCAAAGTCACCCAATACAACAATAGTTGGCAGTTCACCATTTGGTTTTCTGAGGATGCAATACGGCAGGACTTTGAACCTGTTACGCTCAAGAAGGCTCAGCAATTAGCTTCCTTGCAGCGCGACCCCCTGGCTCTAGCCAAATACATTGTTGCAGAGTATGACAAAAAACAGGGACGCGATCGCGCCTTTGGGAATCGCAGCCAATCTGAAGATTTGGATTTACAAATTGAAGACTCGGACTTGGATGAGGATGTGTCTGCCAAAGAGCAGGAAGCCCGAATAATTTCCCTGCTTCGAGCAGATAAGTATGGGCAGCTTTTGGATGCGCCAAAGGTTGCAGATTACCTGCGCGATTATGTAGCTAACAAATGGCGAGACCTAGCGGTTAAGACTGGATTTACACACAGTTCTGGTATGGCAATGCCAGCTCCAGAACTAAAGCAGGGAACGATTTGTGCGCCTCACTTACCAGAAGGAGACACGATCGTTACTCGCTATCCAATTGTTTCAAGGGACAACATTCGACTCTATAAAAATGTCCATTACCCAAAATTGATAAAGACTAAAAATGTGGTTTGGATTAACCCATTGGATGCAGAGAAATATCACCAGGCAGACTTTGATGGAGACCAGTTAATTGTTACGTCTGCTATTAAAATACCTAACATTGCTAAGGAGGTGCGTCGAGCTGGAGAACCCGCTGAGTTCATGGAAGTTAAGCAACGCCCAAAGCTATCTTACATCGATGTTTTAGATGAAGAGGGAAACCGCAAATACACTAATTTAGCAGAGGTAGCGGTTGCTAGCTGCCAGAACAAAGTAGGTCAAGTAGCACTTGCCATTGGGCGAGTGCAATCTTCCCTACCTAATGAAAATGAAAACCCAGCTTTATTTGAACGCAAAAAGCGGAAAGTGTTAAACCGTTTATTTGCTGGATTGCAAATTGAAGTAGACTATCAAAAAAGTGCAGAACGAATTGAAGATGTTAAAGAATTAGAAGGAATTTCAGACTTTAACGGTCATCGGTTACTAGACGATGCTAAAAAGTGGGCGGACGCTCATCCATGTCACTTTTTTAAATTTCATAAAGATGACCGAAGTTATCGCACCTTTACTATTCCTGCTGAAGAAAAAGCCGCAGTTAATGTTATTCCTAGAGAAGTGGTTAATCCTTTGTGGTCAGCGACTCAAATTCGGAACCGCAGCCGTGAAGAATTTCGTTATTTATTTCCCAATCCTATGACTGAGGGAGCAGATGAAGATGAAATTGACTATTGGAAAGAAAATTACTTAAATTGGGCAGAAGAATTAAAACTTAGGTTTGAGGAGTCTCGCAACGAAATCAAAGAAAGAGTTGGTGAAGACTCAGAAGCATTTAATAAAGAACTCGGTAGATTGTACGATTCCTACAGAGCAGAAATTGCAGAGCTTTTTGTCGAACCAGAAGAACGCTCTGCTGCTGCCAGTGCGCTTTGGTATAGCCAGCACAGCAGACCAGAACGTAGAGGAGCCGAAGAAACGTGTCTTAAAATTGCTAAAAAGCTGAAGATAACTTTTGGGTTAGAAGTTGATTACGAATTGCCTAACGAAGCGCTACCTCGCGATGCTTATGTTCTCAGCATTCCCTTTGGAGATGAAGCACTTAAGTGGAAGCAGTCTTTGGATGAACGGGAAATTGAGTATACGGCAATGATCAATTCCGAGCTGCCGATGGTTGATTTTGTGTTCAAAGATTTATCTCCCAAGGTGATTGAAAAGTTAGAAGCAAGATATGGAAATAACTTTAATGGCTCAGAACAACTTAATTTACCCGATAAACTGTGGATAGTTGCACCACAAAACTATAACTGGGCAATGTCACGCACTCAACCTGGTGTTGGAGCTTTAGTTTATAACTTGTTTACCGATGAAATCTGCCAGCAACTTGAATCCACGCAGATCGATCAGATTCAAGTTTTAGGTATTAAACATAATGAATTTGCCGCAGAGAACTTGAATTCGCGTCAGTGGAGAAACCAATCTATTGACTTTAAGGTTGATACGCTTAAGTTAGAGCCAGATAATCCCAATTACTACCGTTACAATGGTACTCCTGCTATTGCTATTGACGGTAAGATTTTAGGCACTTTTTCACCAGAGACACCAAAGCTGCCGATTGGGTCAACTTTCAGCGGCACTATTGAGCCAGAAGGATCTAAAGTCACGTTGCACGTCGATCCCGAATCGGTTTGCTTACCAGTTATTGCGATTGCCTCTGGCACTGCGCTCCGCGCAATCGCATCCAAAGAAGAATCAAAACAAGCCGATTTTCCATCTCCTCCAGAGCGATCAAGCAACAAAGCTGATACTAACTTTAGCGAGCAAATTCATAAACGCCAGCTCCGATCCCAAAACAGGAAGTCTACAGCAATGGTGTCTAATTTAAAAGAACAATCCACTGTAATGGACAAGCTTATTGCTGGCGTATCAGCGGCGTATGCACAAAAGTGCTTGAATCAAGGAATCAAGCCAGACCATGAGAAGCCAGTCCGAGTTGGAGTGGGAAGTTGGGATGCTTATGTCGAGGCATCGGGTGACACGCGGATTCGCGGTGGGCTAGAAGGTGAAGCTAAACGAACGATCGCTCAGTTTAATTTACACACCGTTGCAGTAACTCATCCTTTGTCTCCAGTGCTAACCAAGGCGTTTGAGCAGATGTTGAAGCAATACCAACGGCTTGATCAACAGCAGCCCTCCAAGTTTACACGCACTTTACATTCTTCTTCAGAATATCAAAAGTTTTTGAAAAAAAAGCAAACTGAATTGGATTAGACTTGGCAGTGTAAATACTGCTTGCTAAAGTATTATTTATAGCAAAAAGAATAAATAATAAAGCAGAAAAAGACTCATATTTATTGGCTTCAAATATGATGATTCCTACTAGGGTCAGCTATAGCCAAGCTGGTATCTAATGGAAATCTATGTATTTTAATATTTAGTATTTGCTGATATGACAAAAGCGAAAGCATCAAGTCATTCTGGTATAGGTCATCGTGTCCAGAAACAAAAACCTTGGTCAAACTTGACTGACCCTAAAAAGCTCAAGCACATTTCTAAATTAGTCGATAAAGCCCTTGAAACCGTCATTGGAGACGGTTCTATTTCATCATTGCAAGATTTTAAAGAATTTGTGGAGTCTTACAGTGAGGAACACAGCAGTCAACCAATTGCAATGGAGCTGTGTGAAGGTACAGACGGAGAAATTAGAGGCTTTCGGTTCTACCTCATCAGTAACCCCAAAGAACGCACTAGTGGTAAATATTTGGCACTGAACCTGCAAAAGCATGGGGTAGAAATTGATGAAAACAAATACACCCCCTCCGCAATTCTGGAGAGTTTAGGAATTGATGATGAGTTTGAAAGTGACGTTGAAGAGTTAGAAAAGTTTGAGAGTGAAATAGAAGATAAGTTTGAGAGCGATCGCGACTTGGAACTAGATGACGAACCGATCGCCCAGACTGCTAAACTGCCCAAACAACGTCAAGCTGGAAAACAGAACGGTAAAGGCAAATCTGCTCCAAAGCAGATTGAAGATTTTAAGCAGTCTCTCTCCGAGGATGAGTTAGACGATCTACTCAATGACACAGACCTAAATTTAGAGGTAGACGAACTAGCTTCTACACCTGTTAAAAGTGTTACTAAATCCAAATCGAAATCTAAGACCCAACCGAGCAACGGTAAGCGCCAACAGGATAACGGTAAGTTTCAAGACCAAAAAGATGACCGGAATGAAAAACCATCGCTCGACGGTCAAATTGTAGTTGAAGAAATTTCAAATATGGGTGCTAGAGCTGCGGTGTCTGGATACGAGGTCAACGGCATCAATGTTGCTGGATTGGCAACTCAACTTGCAGCGTTAGGGCTTGCGGTTGGAGAAAACGTTTTCAAATCATTGCAGAATACTGCTTCTAAACAACAAAAGCGTCTCCAGCAAATTCTAGATTTAATTCAGGAGCAGGCTGAACGAACTGAAGGGCTGATTCAACGAGAGCAACGATTGCGATCGTTTAATGCTATAGAACCTGGAGAAACCGAGTTAACACAAGCAGATAAAAGAGCAAGTCGCATTCTAGAAACAGTAGAGAAACAGGATCGGCGAACGCAGCAGCTTGCAGAACGAGCTGAACAACTACAAACAGCCGATCGGTCTGCTCGTACTGTTGACGATGATGAGCCTTCAACTGAGTCTGCTGAAACTTCCACTCCTAAGCGTCAGGTGCAAAATTCTCCAGCAGAAAATGCGGTTGAGGATAGCATCGGTGCAGCCACAAATCAACTGGCAGATAAAGTCAATCAACTGGGCGATAGTTTGGACGCAACATCGACACCTCTACCGCCCATTAAGCTTAACCCCAATGCCAGCCTGGACGACAAACTGACTCAAATTGAAGAATACCTCAATCGACTTGTCAAACGCATTGATGCTTTAGAGGAACGGATCGAAGCCCTAGAGCAACAAGCAGGAATCGACAAACGCATAGAGTCAGAGTTATTGCAGGAATCATCAGAGGGACGTGCTGCTATCTCGCAACAAACAACAGTGGCAAACACCCTCATGGCATTTGTTTACTCAGCACACACCGAAGATGCGCTCCAGAACGAAGATGTGCTGTGTTGCTCGCTGCCACCCGATCGAATAGTCTATGTAGATCGGTCTAGCACCGAGTCCATTAGTATTTCCTTAAAAGACAAAGCCGACCGCCAGCTCTTTACAGCAATTAGTGATGATGGCTCTAGCTGGAAAGTGTTGGAGGATTCGCTTTCTGCTAGGGAAATAGACAATATTCGCATCTTGCCACAGACCCCTGAAGCATTTGAGAAACAGCAGCTTGCTCAGGAGTTTGTTGTCAATTTCAAACAGCATTCCCCAGAATTTTTTAACGGTAAGGGCGAATCTGGGTTTATATTTACCGATGAAGAAGGAGTAAATAACTATGAATTTGAAGTAATGAAATCTAAGAACCAAAAAAGCTTAGTTGGATATGACTTGCTGAATGAAGGAGAGCAAGTTTTCAAAGCCACACTTACTCCTTCTGAAAAAGGTTCTAAATCGGAGTATTACAGAGTTGAACAATGCGATATTCCCACCCCAATCTTGGCATTGTTAAATGAATCTTTGGTTTTAGAGGCAGAAGCGGAGCAAGAACAAAAGCAAGACCTAGCTAAAGAGGCTTCTAAACCCGAGCGAAAGCCTACTCAATCACGTCATTATTCTGACAAAGAAATCGAAATGTAACGCAGCCATTTCTTAACAGCCAGCCTCAGCCCCTCCTACACTTCGAGAAAGGCTTTCTTTACCTTACAGGAAGCTTACGGCGATCGCTTCACCGTACATTGTTCTTTCTACGAATAGAATTGAGCGGCTTCTCGAAAAGCTCGAAGGCTGGCGATCGCTATTGCTAGAAACAAATATTTTAACTATTAACAAATTCGAGGAGATTATGACTCTCATGCGTTTCACTACCTACACCAATAAGCGTAGATTTAACCGGATTAATCGGTTTGATGTAATGTTCATCGTTCTGCTGCTTGCTGTAACAGCTTACTTACTGATTCAAGAGCCTTTGATGGTGGCTATTCTCGGCTGTGCGAGCATTGTTTACCTGGGACTGTACAACATAGGTCGTGCTATTCCGTTGGTTGAAAAGTGGATTAATGCCAAAATTCGATTCTGGCACGTTGCTACAGCAATTATTGGAACTACCTGTTTATTTACACTATTCGATGCTCCAGCTCATGCACTATTTTTGAGCGGTCTAGAAGACTTTGTAGGTGAATTGGTTAATGCCTCTAACTCCGGCGTTGATACTGGAACAGTAGGGACTGTATTTAACATGATTCGAGCTATCTTTTTGCTCCTTGTTGTAGCAGCAGGCTTATTTGCTTACAACCAAGCCCAGCAGGGAAATGACTGGCGACCCATTGCAACTCAAGTTGCGCTTGCCTTTGGTATTGTCATCGGTTTAGACATTATTACGTTAATTTTTACGGGTGCCTAATTTACAAACTAGGCACAAGAACTAGGAAGCAAACTTTGAATTTGATTTCTAGTTAATTCTTCATCATCTTTCTTCATAGCAACATGAATTCAGCGCCAGAAAGAGAATTTATTCGGTTTAATAAAATTCTCGGTAAAGAAGCTAGTATTGGTCCAATTCCCGCCAACCAGCTTGTCCCCTGGATAGCGATCGCTATGGTGTGTTACACCATCACCAATGGATTTCTCAGTTTGGGAATTCAATGGTTCTTTGCCACAACATTTTGGCTGATTCTTAGCTGGTGGATTTTAAATGGCAATAAACCATACAAATTCATCGACCAGTTCAAAAGACCGCCTGGAAAAGATTGGTGCAACGGCAACAAAATTTATATTTCTCCCTTACCTCAAGAGCGACCTAGATGGATTCGCCAACGCTACAGCGATTCAGTTGTTCGAGTGCGTCTAAAGCCTAAAGTTGTGCCAAACCAGTATCAAGGGAAAAGTATTTTTATGCCATTCCAAAATGATGTCAATCTCTGTTGTATTGCAGAAATTAAAAAAGATAATCGAGAAGTTTCTGCTTTTTTATTAGAGCAGGGTAAAGACCAATATCAAGTGGTCTTCATGTTCAAACTAGAAGGGCTGCACGATGTACTGACCCGCAATGAAGTGTCGGGCTTTGCTGACCAAGTAACTGAAGGATTTAAGGGAATTCCAGCAAAAGAGCGAATGACCTTCTGTCTGGGGTGCTACAGCGAAGACTTAGAGCGGCAGCAGCAGTTAGAGGACTTGGCAGACGATTGCCAACTCGCTCCAATTGCAGTTTTGCTGAGAAACGAGCAGAAGCGGGTACGCGAACTAACTGTTAAAGGGACTCGCCAAGTCTGGCAGCAGTATATTTTTTGTACCTGGACTGCTAGCAACACTGCTGAGTCCGCTCACTCAGATTGGTGGAGCAAGATTGAATCCAAACTTAAGTTTGGCATACTTGCCGCGATCGCTGGCAACACCAAAGTCTACCAAGAGCAATTCTTCCAAAAACTATTTGTCAAAGCTTTTCAAGAGGGATTCATTCCTTGGGAGTTGTTACTCACAACCAAGATGGGGTTAAATGTCACGCCTTGCACTAAAACAGAAGCTTGGCAGTGGTTGTGGAATCGTTTCAACTCTGCTACGGCTCCAGCAATTCCACAAGTCATCACATTGGAAGAAAACAGCGATGATGGCTACAAGCTTTATGAAACCAAGACCACGGAAAAACATAGCGTTACGGTTTTGATTGAAGGGCACAATGGTGAATCTGCTTGCCCAGAACATCGGGAGAGCCGAGATACTGTATTCATCAGGGGTAGAGGTGTGAATAAACAGTGCGGTGTTGTAGTCATGGAAGAGCCACCAACGGGATGGATTTCTGCTAGAGAACAACTCCGCTGGGTATGGAAGTGCATGAGCGCCGGGTTTATCCGAGATACAGAAGCTTGGGTCGAGATTTCACTTGCGAATAATTTTTTGATTCAGGACAACCTAGCACGGCAAGCTAAACAGACTAAAGCCGCCAAAACTAGGGCTTTTACCAAAGGTGCAGGTCGAGATGTTGGGGCAGAGATCAAGCAGGAAGAATCGTTTGATGCTCAAAGGCGATTGTATGAAGGCATGAAGGCATTGCATTGTGCGCCAGTGTTTTTAGTCTTTCGAGAAACTCAGGAAGAACTCAACGTTGCCTGCAATGCCTTCGCTAACAACTTTGACACGGCGAAGTTAATTCGAGAGCGCAATATCGCTTGGGAATTGTGGTTGCAAACTCTACCGATTACTACCAAACGGATGTTGCACAGTACAGATGTACTTAGTAGCGAACGCCGTCTTACCCCTGATACCCAGACAATTGCCGGATTTTTACCGCTGACTTTGCCTAAAGCGATTGATCGGCGAGGGGTGGAGTTTGTCAGCGACCGAGGCGGCAAACCGATATATATCGATCTGTTTGATGGTGGAGCAAAACGCTTACTGGTGACAGGAACTTCTGGCTCTGGAAAAAGTGTAATGGTGTGGCGCTTTGCCTTAGAAGCTGTGGCGAACAACATTCCTGTAGTGGGCATGGACATCTCCTCTGGAGGCAATAGCAGCTTCAAAACTGCTGTGCAGCTCCTCGGCGATCGGGGCGCATACTTTGATATCTCCAGAGGCAGCAGCAATTTGATGGAACCGCCGGACTTGCGTCGCTTCAAAAAGGAAGAGCAGCAACGACGCATGGAAAGCTGGAAGGAATCTATCCTTAAAGCACTGTTGGCGATCGCTATGGGTAAGGTTAACAGTCCTCACCTGGCTCAGCGGGTTGAAGCAATTTTGCGTCTCACGTTGGACGTGTTCCTGCGCGAACCGGACATTATTGACCGCTACAACAGAGCATTTGAGCAGGGGTGGAAATCTCAAGAGTGGCAGCAAATCCCCATCTTAGCTGACTTTACTCGCTACTGCACCCGCGAACGATTAAACTTGCGATCGTTTGAGGATCTAGATCGGCAGGCGATCAACCAAATTAACAGCCAGATTTCGGCGCTGTTGGTGTCTCGCTTGGGTAGAGCGATCGGCAGACCTAGCACTTTTTCACCGGAGCCAGTAGTGAAGTTTTTCGCCCTCAGCGGTCTGACAAGCGAGCAGGATGCCTACTTGATGGCAATTAGCGCTCATGCAGCGTGTATCCGAAATGCCTTGTCTCACCCCCAGAGTTTGTTCATTGGAGATGAGTTGTCAGTACTGCTTAAAAAACCTGGTTTTGCCCAGATGATCGGTGAAACTTGCGCTACAGGTCGTAAAGACGGCATTGCCGTATGTCTAATCGGACAAGACCCCGACAGTTTCTATGACTGTGCAGCAGGTCCTCAAATTATGCAAAACCTTAACTACAGGTTGACAGGGTGTATTACCTCAGCCGCTGCTTTATCTTTTCAAAAACTGCTAGGATACGACCCTGCAATTATTAGCCAAAACGCTACCGAATCCTTTTTACCGCGCCGGAGCGATCTCTTCTCCTACTGGCTGATTGAAAAGGATGGACGGTTTTGGAAAACTCGGTTCTACCCTGGTGAAATGATGCTAGCTGCCGTTGCTAACAACCAGGACGAGCAAATGGCTCGCAACCGAGTGATGGTGAAGTATCCCGACACCGTGCTGGGCAAATTGCAGGGACTTGCTGAATTTACCCAGGCTTATATCCCAGCACTTAAAGAAGGAACTGGGCTGAAGCAGATCGGGATTTCTGCGATCAAAGGCTCCGCTATACCAACTGTTACACAAGCGTCCGAGTGCGGTAGTGCATTGATAGATGTGGCAATGCTTTCGGATAGCGATCGACCTCTAGCCGCGTAGGAATTTCTATGAAACTAACACTAAAACCACTAAAGATCGCGAGCGTAGGTACAGCAGTAATGTTTATTACTCTTGCCCCTCTGCCCCAAGCAGCCGCTACCACGCAGTCGTCTACCAGTAAATCCCCTACACCCCTTAAAATCGAGGATGTTTTCGATCGAGTCTCATCTCCGTTTAGTGGAATTGCTGACTTTTTTACTAACATTTCTGGTGCTGTGAGCGCAGCTCTCAGCGATGCTATAGGGGATTTTGGTGTTCCAGATTTAGCATCAGTGTTGGAGCAGTTGGAAAACACTCCCACCTCTAGCGATGAAGGTGCAAAGCTTTCAGAAGCTCTAGAGAATCGACAAAGCGGCAATGGTTCTTTTGCCATTCGCTCTGACCTTGCCAATCAAGCTTCTCGACGGACTGCGCTTGCTGTGATGAATGCTGCCACGTTGGGCAAAGATGCTCAACAGCAGATGGTGCAGCAAGCGCAGATTGCCCAGCGAGCCATTGAGGAAAATGCGCGGTTGGCTGAGGAATCCCAAAATCTTGATGTCACCCAGCAGATCATGCAGAACTTGTCTCGACAATCTGCTCTTGAGGCACGGGTGAATCAACAACTGCTCCAAGAAGCACTGCAAGCACGGGTAGACCGCTCGATTTCTAACACTCTTTCCGCCCAAATTGCCGAGGAAGTATCCGCTGCAAACCTCGCAGACCGTCGGCAAGAAATTGGCTCAGCAAACATGTCTATCCAACACACAGGATTGATTTCGTTACCTGGTGGTTACTACTTAGGTGCTGGCAATTAATCGCTAACTAGCAGATCGGTAATGGGCTTCAAGTAAATGTACACAGGAATCTAGAAATTTCTAGATTCCTGTTCTTAATCAAAGGTAATATAAACAATGGGAGAAGATGGGTTAATCACTGGAGAAAACAATGCCTTTCAAATTGTCAGCCAGTCGATTGATTTAGCACGAAATACAGCTGAGGCTTGGAATACTGTTTGGGGAGAGACGTTTGATAGGTTAGACGGAGGACTTTGGGGTGGATTAGTTAATCTTGGACTAGTTTTAGCCGCAGTTTCAATTTTATTTGTTGCTGTCACTACAGGACGAGAAATTATAGAAAAACACTCCTGGGCTGAGCTGGTTCACATGTTCATCTGGCCCATCATCATTGTTATGTTTTTGGGAAACAACGGTGCACTTCTATCGCAATCTATCCTGATGATTCGAGGCTTTGCACACGTTCAAGTGATGAGCGTTTTGGAGGTGCAATTAGGGGAGTTAACTTTTAGGAATGCCATTTCGCAAGTTGGGATCAGTTCGGCGGCTCGTCAAGCATTGGAAAATCTTTATAGCGAATGCGAAAGATTAGTGGGAGACGAACTTCTACAATGCTGGAATGAAAAACAAGAGCAGGCAGAACAAATTTTAGCCGAAGCAGAAAGGCAAGCAGGGGGTCCACTGGAACAGCTGAGAAGATTTGTTGGTGGGCTGGTGAATGCAGCAAATGAAGGTTTAGGAGAATACGTTGGTGCTGTTTTACGAAGTGTCTACGTACCGTTCATTCGGATGCTGCTGGTTGCAGTTCAGTGGGCATTTGTCAACATACTAGAAGCGTCTTTGTTGCTCACAGCATTATTTGCACCGATCGCAATGGGACTCTCGCTTTTACCCTTGCAAGGTCGCCCAATTTGGGCTTGGCTGACTGGATTTATGAGTTTGTTTGGAGTTCAGCTTGGCTATAACATCGTCGTTGGTTTGGGTGCAGTTGTTGTCGTGAGATCGGGTGGAGAACTGATTACAGATGTGGCGTTTTTAGCCTTTTTAAGTATTTTTGCACCAGGACTGGCAGTTTTAATTGCAGGTGGCGGTGGTATTGCTCTCTACAACGGCGTTAGCAATAACGTCAAAAGCGTCATTGATTTTTCTAGCAACACCATTGGTGCAGTGACTCGACTGGCAGTTAAAGCTATGGCATAAGTGACTTGACAGAAATAAACGGCAGACGTTCATCTCTTAAACTGTGTCAAAGATTCATTCTATATGAAAATTCAACGAGCGCAAACCACATTATTAACCACTGAATCTAAAAATTTCCTAGCACTGCTCCAGTTAGGTATTCTAAGTCTGCAAGTCTTAATATTTGTCTTTATTTTGCTGATTGCTGGGCGACAAAATCAACTTGCTCGTCGTCGTCCCACAATGGCACAGCTCGTCAATGGAGATACAGTTTATATCTCTGAAAAAGACCGATACTGGCGCTATCCGCAGGTGATCCGGAAGGTTGTCAGCGATTGGACAATGCTGACGTTCAATTGGGAAGGCAAAATTGCAGGCAGCGATAAAACTGATGAAGGGGTAAAGGTAGACGATCGACAGCGAGTTCCTACTAACACCTGGTTTGCTTCTGTACTGCTAGAAGATGACTTTGCCCAAGCTGCTCTCAAAGACATTGCACAACTAGTTCCTGCCGATGTATTTACAGGGCGAATTCGCAGTGTGGCGATCGTCAACCACGTTTCTGAGCCGCGTCAGATTGCCCAAGGGCGATGGCAAGTGGATATGGTATCAACTCGGATATTAATTGACCGGACTGGAAAGAGCGAGCGCCTGCCATTTAACCGCACTTTTACCTTAGAGGCTGTTGAGATTCCTCATTCTCCTTTGGGTAGTGATGCATCGCTCGTTGAGCAAAGGATTTACGAGATTCGCTCCGCTGGGCTACAGATTATTAACATTGTCCCCTTCGAGCTAAAAGGGTCTTAGATATGTCAGAAAACCAAAATGAACCACTTTCTACTAACAATGGTCATGCTAACCCAACAGCAACCAGTACGGTTGAACCTGTTACTGAATTAGACGCAGATGCGCAAAAGCAGTTGGCAGGTTTGACTGAAGAAGAGCTTTTGATTCCTGACCAATACATTATTAGTCCAGATTCTCCACAATCTGAAAAATCTAGTAGTAATCCTATAGCTAAAGTCGGGTTTGTAGCGATTCTCATTGGTGGAGTAATGGGACTATTAGCACTTATTTGGTTTTCTTTGTTTGTGCCTAAACCTAATAGTAAGCAGGTTAAGGTCGAACCTAGACCAACCGTGACTCCTCAAGCATCTTCTGCAGATGAAAATGCACGACTAAAAAGCCAGTTGGCGTTTCAAGACCAAAAGAGCACTCTAGAAGAACCTCAACCTGTTGGTACACTTTCATCTCAGCGGGCAAAAAACGCTACTACTCCAACAAGACCTACAACAACGCCTGCTAGACCTACAACGCCGACACCAGCACCTCGTTGGGTGAGAACATCACCACCACCTACACCAGCACAAATATTAGTACGAACACCACTAACCCCAGCACGAACGCCAGCACCGACGCGAGCGCCGGCTACCGAGCCTATCGATCCATTCGAGCGTTGGAGTCAGCTTGCTAGTCTAGGTCAAACCAAGGCTGAATCAAATATTGAAATTACAAAGCTCTCAACCTCCTCTACTGATTCTACTGACTCTCCTGACTTATCTCAAACCGCCTCATCAAGTTCTTCTAACTCTAATGCCGCTTTTGCTAGCGTGTATCATGCGTCTGAAGGGCAGGTTACTACCTCCTTAGTGTCAGATACGCAACTCCCAAGTGTGGCGATTGGAGCGGTAGGAAACGTTTCTGGTACTTCTGTTGGGACTCAAGGTATTTTATCCCGAACTCGGTTCCAAACTCAGCAACAAGTGCAAAAAACTGTGCTCCCTGGAACAATTGCCCCTGCTCTAGTTGCAATGCCGATGGTTTGGGATACGAGCAGCCAAACGCGAAGCCAGGACAAGTTACCTCAGCGATTTACAGTAGAGTTGATCGAGCCATTATTGGCAGAAGATAGGTCTGTGGCATTACCCGCAGGCACAGTGTTTGTGGCACAGGTTAGTTCAGTTAGCGAAGGAAACAATGTGGTATCAGCTAGTGCTGTTGCTGCGATCTACCGAGATGGAGCAGGAAATTTGCACCAACACGCGCTACCTGAAGGAGCTATTTTGATTCGAGGTGAAGGCGGTGGCACCTTGGTTTCTAAAACCCTCAACAATTCAAGGGGAGCCGTTGTACGTCAAGACTTGTTGATCGGCGTATTAAGTGGTCTAAACAAAGTGGGAGAGATTGTCAATAGACCAAAATCTCAAACGATCGCAACAGGGAGCAGGTACAGTCAAATTACTATCCAATCCGACCCGCAAGTTTGGGCGGCTGCACTAGAAGGAGTATTTGGGGTGACAGCCGAGCGGTTGAGTGAGCGTTCAGACCAAACGATTAAAGAATTACTCCGTCGCCCGAACGTCAAGGTTTTAGCAGCAGGAAGCTCTGCTTCTGTAGTGGTATCGAGTTTTTTTCAAGTGATGCCGTAAAAGAAGGGGGTGAAGCAACGATGAATCAAAACACAATAATTTCTACAGTTCCTACACTTTTAAGTGTTGCATTTTTAGGAACTGGAATACTGGTAGCTTCTCCACAAGTTAGTATCGCTGGGCCTGCATCAGTTTCTACAACCTCATTTCTACCTGCTGCTTATCGTACCGTGAGCGATCGAGCAGCAAGACAAACCTTATCAACGGTTGAAATTGCCCCAGGGCGGACAACCGCAATCGACTTCAGCCGCACGAATCAAACGATTGCTTATGTGTTATTGGGAGACTCTTCGAGGATAGTTTATACTGCTAATGCCCAACTTGGTTCAGCCCAAGCCAAAATATTGTTCTTGCGTCAGATCAAGCAGCTTCAGTTTCCAGGTGCAACGACTGCACCCATCACAACCCTAAGCGTGCAAACAATCGATCCAACTGGTCAACAATATTTGTACACGTTTAACCTGGTTTTGACTGCCCGCTCTCAATACGTTGGGCTAATGGTAGTTGCCGATACTCCTACCAACCGACCGGAGCGACTAGTTGTTAGTCGCGATCGCACTGCTACCCTAACTGATATAGAATCAGGGCTGACTATTGCTATCCGTAAGGGCTACACCAGTCGCCAAGATCCAGTAGTTGACTCAGTTAGGCAGTTTCTAGCTTTGGCACGTAACGGGAGCACAATAAAAGAAGCAGCAAACCAAGCCAATGTATCTTTGTCAGTTGTCACAGCTTTGGCTGAAATAGCTTTAGATGAAAGGCTGGTGCGATCGCTGCGACCTGTGGCAAATGCAACACACTCAGAGATGGCGAAACCAAAAGAAGCGCTCGCTCCTGATTTACAACCTACCACGCAAGTTGTGAAGTAGTATGCTGGTTCAGCACTATGACGAATCTTTTAATTATTGAGAGTCCAGGTAAGTTAAAAAAACTCAAACAAATCCTTGGCAGTAACTGGATAGTCAAAGCTAGTATGGGTCACGTGCGGGAGTTAGCTTCGGATGGAGAAGACGCTTTGGGCTTTGACCTGGAAGGGGACTCTATCCAGTGCCGCTACGAACCTAGAGGCGCACGGGGTAAGAAAATTCTGGCAGAACTAAGTCAGGCAGTCAAGCAAGCTAATACCGTCTACATTGCCACTGACCCCGACCGCGAGGGAGAGACCATTGGTTGGCACTTACAGCAAGCGTTGCGGCTGAAGAATCCTCAGCGAATTGTCTACACCGAAATTACATCCCAAGCGGTCAAAGCAGCGATTGCTCGTCCGCGATCGCTCGATCTGGCATTAATTGCTGCAGGGCGGGCGCGAGATTGCTTGGACAAACTGGTAGGTTATAAAGGCAGCAAACACGTAGTCTGGCAGCTCAACATTGGAGCTAAGTCGATGGGACGGGTGCAAAGTGCCACGCTGCACCTGCTGTGCTTGAGAGAAAAGGAAATTCAGTCCTTTACACCCCAGGATTACTGGAGCGTATGGGTAGAATACCAAGAAGGCTTTAAAGCCTTTTACCGAACCAAGCTCAACTCCACCCAGCCCACTTCTCAAGAGCAGCCTGATGACGCAAAAGAAAGTAAGGAAACCCCAGAATCTGACCGAGTGACGAGTCAGGCGGAGGCAGACCGACTGGTAGCGATCGCCCGCTCCCACCCGCATCAAGTTGTGACTGTGGAAGGCAAAATAACTCATCAATCTCCCCCAGCTGCCTTCACGACTTCTACTCTCCAACAAGCGGCCGGTGCAAAGCTGCGCTTCAGCCCAGAGCAAACCATGAAGGTAGCACAGTCCCTCTATGAAGCGGGCTACATCACCTACATGCGAACCGATTCTGTAGCACTGGCAGAGGAATTTTGCGCGTCCGTGCGTCAATACCTGGAGCAGCACGATCCTGTCAATATACCTAACAAAACCACTCAGCACCGCTCCAAAGCGGGCGCTCAAGAAGCACATGAGGCAATCCGTCCTACCGATGTCTATCGCACACCAGCACAATTGGAGTTTCAAGCGAGCGCGTCAGAAGCCAAGTTATACGATTTGATTTGGAATCGAACGGTTGCTTCTCAGTGCCAAAGCGCCTGTTTACGTAGAACTCGCGTAGTGACACAATCGGGTTCAGCCTACTGGGAGGCTAGGGGCCAGGTCTTGGAGTTTCCTGGCTACACCCGCTATTGGAATAACCTTAGCAGCGACACCCAACTCCCTACCCTTCAACAAGGACAATCGCTCAAGCTCAAACAAGCTCAAGCAGACAAAAAACAAACCCAGCCGCTACCCTGTTACACCGAACCCAAGCTCGTGCAATTGATGGAGCGAAAAGGGATTGGCAGACCCAGCACTTACGCCCCCACAATTAAGACGTTGAAGGAACGGGATTACGTGCAGGTAGCCAAAGGCAAACTTCAGCCGACTGCTCTAGGAATGGAGTTGGACGCTGCTTTAGAAAAGCTACTGCCAGACTTGATTCAGCCAGAGTTTACAGCTCAAATGGAGTCAACACTCGATGCGATCGCTCAGGGTCAGCAGGACTGGCAGATGTATTTGACAACTTGGCATCGCACTTACTTTGCTCCTGCTCTTGAAAAAGCCAACCAACAACTTGGTGCTAACAGTTCCTACCCCAAAGATCGGGCAAAAACCAAACTTCAGGCAGAAGCCACTAAAATTTCCTGCGCCCAGTGCGGTGCGGCCATGAGCAAAATTCCTTCTCAGTCCAAGAAACTGAAAGTCAATCATTTTCTCAAGTGCTCTGCTTCTGGATGTGGAACAGTCATGTTTTGGAATCCAAGTATGAAAAGGTATGAATTGCCTTATACCCAACGCCGACCCAGTCCGGAGACATTAACAGAACTCCCGTGTCCTGTCTGTGGTGCTTTATTAGAGCGCTACAACTATACGAAAGAAGAGAAAGTTAAGTTAATGCTACGGTGTTCGATTGCAGAAAATCGGCGAGGCAAATGCCAGGAGGTTGCGTTTTTTGAGGGACAAGATGGCTTTTGGTCGCCTAAGTTTGGGAAATTGTAATTAAATTTAGTCTTTAAAACTAAGTTACGAGCTATCAAAATTTCATAGTTTGACAAAGAATTTTATGCTTTAAGATAATATAAAGGTTTTGTACTTACACCTTCGTTAGATGAAGTTTCGCGTTTGACAGTAAAACTGGCGATCGCCCATGACTCAGCCCAAAATTCACCTGCTCGTAGGCATTCGAGGAGCGATTCTCGTAGTGTTCCATACAAATGCCAAATGCTGGCAATTTCAGATTATCAGTTTTCAAGGCGTGGTATTTAGCGAACAGAAGGTTTATTACACCGCTGAAACTGCTGAGCTTGTAGGCAGGGGTTGGATTAGGCAGGGCAGATAAATGTATTGAATGACTCAGTAGTTTTGAGCAACATTTGTGTAGAACCTAACTTTATTGTTGTTATGTAGAAAAGTTAGGCTCTACACAAATGTTGCTCGAGACGAAAGCTGTCCTTAATACTTCACCTCAGCAACTCCTTGATTTGACAATACTCCTAAATTTAGCAAGTAAACCTCCTACGCCTCTAAGAGCGATCGCTCTTACTTGATCGCGAAGCTTGAGTTCTTGTAACGAGTACGGGTCTGGTTTTTTTCTTCCTTTGCGGGGAATCGTCTTTCGCGCCAGATGGTGGACGACAAATCTCGCAGTAGAGAGTGCGGGGACCGTCAGAATCCCTCTCTGTCAGTTGGTTGCATTGCTGGCAGATAAGCTTGTACAGACGGGTGTGGATTGTACGCTCGGGTGCTCGAATTTTGTATTCTCGAACAAAAACCTTCTTTGATGGTACAGACTAGAGAAAAGCTAAATTTTGCTTGGCAACGACTATATTACTCTTTACCAATTTGTGTTAAATATTTTAGAAAAGCAACAAATGTCAATCTTGAGAAAAAAGCTTTTCTAACTCAGCTAATAGCTTCTCTATTTGCTTCTGTTTTTTAGGATTTTCCCAAATTTTTGATTTTTTAGCAAGGTGATAGGCTGCATCCATACGGTTTTTGAGTGATGACGATTGACTGCGATCGCTCTGATTTGCACCGCAATCTATTATTTGAGCAACTCTTTGTTTGATTTGAGTTAGGGAGAGGTTCTCTGCGATCGCTGACTCTAGTAATGCCTGACGCTGCCCTAAATCGTTAACTTTAGCGATTGCTCTAGCCTTAGTATAGGCAATCTGCCCCAGATGTAGGGCATCTAAAACTTCATCCGGTAAATTCAGCAATGGTAAGCGATTGGTGCGAAAGCTTTCTGGCGTGAATTTTCCTACTGTGTTAAAAACCTCTTGCACCAACTGCCAGTCCTTGCTGTGGATAACGTTATCCACAGAATTACGTTCGGGGTGAGCAGCTTGATTGAGCAAAGCGATCGCCGACTCGGATGTTATATTTAGTTTTAACGCTATGAGTTGTAGGATGCCTTCTGTTTCTTCAATTGGGTTTAAATCTTCGCGTTGTAAGTTCTCCAGCAGGGCAAGCTGCAATGCATCATTATCTGTCAACTCCCGAATAACTACAGGAACTTCTTCTAGACCCGCTGATACAGCAGCTCGATAGCGCCTTTCTCCAGCTACTAGTTCATACTTATCGTCTAAGAGCGGACGTACCAACATTGGTTGGAGAATCCCATGCTGCCTGACTGACTCTACTAGCTCCTGCATAGCCGTAGGATCAAAGTAGCGACGAGGCTGCTGCTGGGGCAGAGCAATTTGGGAAAGTGGGAGAATTTCTGCTGCAACTTCCGCTACAGGTAGTTCTCCAAACAAAGCATCGACTCCTTTTATTTGATAGGGCTGAGAGCGTTGTTTTCTGACACTCATGACATCACCTCCAAATTTTTGGCAATTTGCTTGAGGAGGCTAACCGCTGGGTGTTTAGCATTGTAGAGGGCAAGCGGTGCGTGATCTTGTGAAGCATCCGCAAAGGCAACTGACCGAGGAATGGTTGGATAAATTTTCCCGATTTGGGATAAATGCTCTTGAATTGACTGTAAACTCATTTCGCCTTGTACAGTCCGAGAATCATGCATTGTTGGAATTACACCAGCAATTTTTAGCTTGCGATTGGCGCGAGACCGCACGCGACCAATTGTATTTAACAAAAGTTCTGTTCCTTTTAGGGCTTTGTACTGCGTCTGAATGGGAATTAAGACATGAGTTGAAGCTACTAGGCTGATATAGCTAAGAATACCGAGGGAGGGGGGACAGTCTATCAAAATGAAATCGTATTGTTTCAGAATCGGCTTTAGCGCTTCCTTTAGACGTACATCTCGCATATCTGCTACTACCAATTCTAGTTCTGCCCCACTCAAGTTAATGTTGGCAGGAGCCAAATCCATGTTATGAATGTTCTTATAGATTGGTAGCTGTTCGCCAATAACAATCGCTTCATACACTGTGTTGCCTAGTTCTGATGGCTCCAAGCCCATAAATACGGTCAGCGATGCCTGTGGGTCCATATCAACGAGTAAAACTCGCTGCTGCCGTTGAGCCAAATGGTAGCCTAGATTCATTGTCAATGTACTTTTACCTACTCCCCCTGATTGATTAAACAGCGTAATTACCCTACTCATTGACTTCACATATCAAGTTTGGTTTGACAAAAGCATAACCCAACTCAGTTATGCAATATCTTTTTGAGTATAAGTTAGCTTAGCAACTGAGAAAACTGGAAACTCCCTCTAACGGTAGGAGCAAAGAGTCATGAAACTTCCTATAAAACAGTTTAGGTGACTGAAGAAGCTTAAGGGGTGATAAACAGCTAGGGACTAAACTGAATCAACTTTATAGCTCTCAAACTTTGCTAAAAATAAGACATCTTATGAAATTTGAGACGCATCAATGCTGGCTACCCAAAGATGATCGTATAGTCCCACTCAAAAGTTACTATGTCGTTGGTGAACGTGTCCTGATTTCCTTAAGCGGCAAATAGATTTTTGTACCCCTTTATGCTGGAGTTTTTTACTACAGGGGCTAGCCTAATATTGCAAATTACAAGCGTGCTCAATCGATGATGCAACGATTTGAGAAATAGATTTACTTCAATGTACTCAACTGGAGTGTATAGGCACCTAATTGACCAGGAACGCTTTTCCATCGCCCTTGTTTAGCACCATTCCAGAGGATTTTGCCAACTTGCGCTTTAGCTTTAGTCAAAGCCTTACCTTCAATTTCCCCATATAATGCTCGTGCCACTTTTTCAGGAGTCAAGACCTCGCCAACATTTTCTTCTACTATCGTTGTCACTGCTGCTGTAAAACTCATATTCTGATAGCGCGCTAAGAGTTGCTCGTTCGATTTGGTTATTTGTTTTTGTTGGCGAGATTTAGAATCTTGATTTTCCGAGTTTGATGCAATCAGTTTGAGGTCAATCGTATAGCAACCAGGAGAATCTGGGACTTTCTCCCAAAGTCCTTTTTCTACTCCCTTACGCAGAGTATCATTCATTCTCAACCTTTCTGCTTTAAGGTTTTCTTGCTCAACCTCTCCCTGCACAGCACGAACAATGTAATCTAAGTGCAAAATACTGCCTTCATTTTCCTGCAATAGCTGTTCAACAGCTTCAGATTTACTCAAGTGCTGATACTGTGGCAAAAGTGGTGTTTTGAGAAATTGCGATTGTGCTTTGTGCAACTTTGGAGAAGGCAATTGCTGGGGATACTCCAAAAAAGTTGAATGCTCTGGATCTGGGAATTGAATGGGTGAGTCAGATTCTGAGTGCTGTTGTTCGTCTTGCTGGCGATTGAAAGCTGAGCCAACCACCTCTTTTTGGAGAAAATTTGCAGTGACTGATTGTTCTGAGTGTTCCGGTACTTGCTGTGACGGTTGCTGTTCGCTTTCATGGAGCAATTGGGTTAATACTTCATCAACTAACGTCGGCGAAGAAACCTCGCTATCTCTTGAAATATCAAGATGCTTCGGCTCGACAGTTGAGGATACCTCTGTGCGGGAGGTTTCTCCACGAATAGGAGTGTCCGGTGCTGATTGGATAATCTGAAGCTCGTTGTGCTGTAAGATGAGCTGGTCTGCTAAGAGTGCGTTAATATGCGCAATTTGCTCTTTAGCACTTTGGGCTTTTGAGTGTTGTTGTGCGTGTTGTGTTTGGTAGTGCGCTCGGAGTTGAAGTAGACTTTCCGTCAGTTGCTGTTGTTCGACTAACTGATCCACTAACAAAGCATGAATACGATTAAGTTGTTCAGTTGCATGCGAAATCGCACTGGTACATTCTTGCACAATTATGTGATAGCGATCGCGCAGTTCAATGAGGCTATGAATGAAGTGTTGGTTTTGAAGCATTGTTCGCTCTTGAGCGTGGAGTGTCGCTAGCATAATATGTACAGCAGTGTGATATTTCTAACGTATGCCATCTAAGAAAGTTCATGTTCGAGAATACACCGTCAGAGCACACGAACGGGTAATTCATACGCGCGTGTACAAGTTCATCTGCAAGCAGTGTAACAAAGATGTGGAACGCGAAACATATGGTTCGCGTCCTCTGTACTGCGATCGCTGCCGACCAAGTATGATTCACACTGAAACAGCTCACAAGAAAAAACCTCGACCTGTATTAGTTAAGCGGCAAAAACGCCGTAACGCTAGCTAATGAAGTCGTAGGTGCGCTCTGAGCACTACTAATTACCGCTATAGTAAAAGCAACTTTGCTTCCCGACAAATAAGACTAAGTATGAATTCAAGCAAAATCATTAGAGTTAACCAACTGCCTAAGAAGTCAGTAGAAAAGCCTAAGAAGCCTGATGTGCAAACTGCACAAGCAACAGAAGTTGAAAGTGACATTGACAAATTAGATTTTGAGATAGAGCAACCAAAATCTGAATTCAAGCTGGAGTCTTTAGCAGAAGATTATCCAGAAGATTCAGTGTATGGTAGTGGTTGGAGTATGACTGAATTGCGTGAAGAGTTTAGTGGAATATAAAAAAGAGTTGTGTTCAAGAAACAGCGATTAGCTAAATGTAGATAAGTAGATAAAAATCGCTCTATGTGTTTGCAATACCAATTGAACTACAGTGATAGAGCCTACGCACTTTGGTAGCTGTTTTATCATTGACTTGCAGATTTAGCTGCAAAAAGAAAGATGCTTTTCAGCAGAAGGTTAAAGCAGCGCTCAAATCTATTTAAGTTATTTATTTTATCTTCATTAAAGTAAACTGTGCCAAATCCTAAGCGTCATCATAAAATTCCACATTTCTATCTAGATCAATGGAAAGATCCCTGTAGCGAGAAATCTACTATCTGGATTTTTAACAAAGATAGCCTTGACTGTTCGCCTCGCCTGACCAAGGATGCTTTTGTAGAAGGACATTACTTTACCGAGCAAGAGCTAGATGGTACACGCCACGCTCCATTAGAGAATTATCTGAACAGAAATGAAACTATCGCAGCCACCCTCCTTCCTCGTTTGGAGGCAAACGACCCCCTGACGGAATACGATGGCGAAACGCCCCTGCCGGCGGCAGATCGCAATGTGCTTCGGCAATTTATCGTGGGTTTGTTCGTACGAAGTGCTTGGTGGCGGGAACTTCTGCCTCACGTAATTAGCTATGCGAATGCAAAAACTAATCAAGAAGTGAAAAGCCGAACACAGCGAGAGCTAGAACAGGATTTGCGTCAACAAGGGTTCAATAGAACTGATCGTCGTAAAGCATTGAGAGAGAACAAGAAAAAACAGCCGTCAATTGACTCATCTTTGCAGGAATTAACCGCTTCTTGGATTACTAAAGTACATCCTCAATTCATTATTAATGCATCAAACCAATTAGAACTAGCGAAAACTCTTCCCTTCACGATTGTTAGAGTTGAAGGATTACCGTTATTAACTTCTGATACGCCATGCATCATTGAAGAAGATCCATCCATTTTTCAACTTCATAGAGAAAAAGTACTAGGTAGTGCTTTTATTTGTCCGCTTACTCCTCACTTAGCTTTTGTAGGGGCGTTAGGACTGAAGGATGAATATGCTACTTTTGATTCTAATTGGTCTAGATTATTTAATGCAAGGATACGTGCAAATGCGCAAAAAGAACTTATTGCCAATACTAAAGATGTAGATGAAACTTGGTTTTTGAACAACCAAAAACCACCAAGAACGATGCAAGAAATGTTAGAACCTTCCATAAAAAGGTTATTTGTGGGTACAAAGGTTAAGAACAAAGGATTTGGACGTAAGTAATACTTGCACTTTAAAGCTGTTTAACCTTCGTGATTCGGAGGCAATGAAGGCTGGCTCAGTAACGTGCTTTCTAAAACGGCTGACGGAGGTCTTTCTCAGAAATAGTCCCGCTATTTTTACGAGAACGAAGATATTTACTCAAGAATTGATGGAATTATTTACTTTAATGTTCACAATGATGAAGCAATTTTGCTTTATGAAAGGGCAGGGGACGGATTAGTCTGTTCGGAAGATCGAGTCGTGCGCCTTGCTCACCCGCGATTGCATTCTGCGATCCAAAAAGCAGCAATAGACAATAATTTAATCTTTAAGCCATGACCTCTGTCATACCAGTTCCGAGTTCTACTTTTAAGTAGTGCCACATAAAGGGCAGAAGCGAAACTTGAGGGACACGTCGCCTCATTACAACTGAGACAGGGAGCGCGCAATCGTGTTTCACAAGCAAAACAAAATTTGGAGCGAGGATGCAAACACATCGGTTCAGCTTCAGTTCCTGGCGTCCCACATTGAGGACAAATCTTCAACTGCTGCCCAATATCTGATACAGGCACTCCTTGACAAACCGCATCTAAATATTCTTGTATAATCTGCAACGCTCGTGCTAATCCAACACGCGATTTGGAGTTTAGTCGCGTTGTCTTTCCTGATTCAATCTTGCCGATACTTTGCAAGTGAATTCCTGCTTGTTGCGCGAGTTCGGCTTGACTCGTTTTGAGGTTCATCCGCACTCGCCGCACTAAGATCCAGAAAATGACGACGAAGTTTCATAATGATTCAACTTTACTGAAATTACGAGCAATCAATGATTTGACCATTCTGTCCACTACTCTAAACACTCTAGCCAGCTAGATAGTCAAGATCAGTAGCTAAAACGTTCCTATATCTATATCTATGTCTAATGCAGAAAAATAAAACGGCAATGAAATAACTATCGACTGACGGCAGCCGCTTACAGTTACCCCTTGACATTGAAGTCAGGTATAAGGTTTACGCTGGGGTTAGCACTTAGGAGAAGTTTGAGATGACTAAGCGTTTAGTTGAAGTCTTTACAGCAGGTTGCCCGCTGTGTGATGAAACCGTCAAATTGGTGCAATCGTTAGCATGTGAAAGCTGCGAGATTCAGGTGTGGGATTTGCGTGAAGGGTGTTCAACCCACAAATGCCGTGAGAAAGCCAATCAATACGGGATTCATCGGGTTCCAGCAGTTGTGGTTAATGGCAAACTAACAGAGTGTTGTCAAAATCAGCAGCCGATTTCCCGTGAAGCACTAATCGCGGCTGGCATTGGACAACGATAGAGTATGCAAGCAGGAGGGAAACGATTTCTTTCCTACCTAAGGAGTGTTAATGGAATCATGAAAGAAGGTTTATTGATCGGTGAGTTGAGTCAGCGAGTGCATCTGCCTACCCAGACGATTCGATATTATGAACGACTGGGACTGCTTAAAGCACCCAGACGTACCGCATCGCACTATCGCCTTTATACCGCAGAGGATGAAGAACGACTGCGCTTTATTCAAAAAGCTAAGCAGTTTGGGCTATCGCTGGATGAAATCGAACAATTGATCGAGATTAGGTCCCGTGGAACGCCTCCTTGTAATGATCTCAAGCGTATGGTGAAGCAACACCTCGATGAATTAGATCATCGGATTCAAGCGATGCTGGCGTTTCGCCAAGACTTAGCCAATCGATATGAGCAGATTGAAGCCTCACTTGCTGACGCATCTGCTACCCCAACTAAAACCCATTGCAACGGGATAGTTTGTGGATTAATTGAGCGATCAATCGAGACCAGTGATCTTGGAGGAAACTGTGAAACTTAAGGCAGCCCTAATTGCTAGCCTGACTGGAACGGTCATCATTGCACTCTGTTACTTCACCCCAGTCTTGGTCATTGGATTGGGAGTGATTGGTTTAAGTGCGTGGATTGGCTATCTCGATTATGTTCTGCTGCCTACTTTAGGTGCAATGGTTGGGCTGACTATTGTTTCCTACTGGCGCTATCGTCACTAGTGCCAATGCAAAGATTAGGAAATTAACAGGATTTGTAAGATGCACGATTGTTGTTGTGCAACTCCAGATGTATAGCCACATCTTCTGACAAATCGATGTGTCCTCATGATGGTAGCAACGGGAAGCCTGTTAAACTTATTACGCTCAAAAGCTTGCTTCAGCCCATAGCATTGGAACAGTTAGACCCACAGCCGCCGTATTTTTTTTGTGCTCACGCTGAGTGTCCAATAGTCTACTTTTCAGAAGCGGGACAAGAATTTACAACGGCTGATGTGAAAGTCTCTGTGTTTCAGAAAGATCAAAGAGATACTGTTCCAGTTTGTTACTGTTTTGGCTGGAGCCGTCAGCGAATTAATGAAGAGATCAACAGCGTGGTGAGAGCAGTGCGATCGTCGCCATCATGGATGATATCAAAACCAAACGCTGTGGTTGTGAACTCAATAACCCTCAAGGGTTTTGCTGTTTAGAAAATGTTCGTTTTGTTGTTAAAGAATTATTCAAGAGATGATGTCAAATGTTAATCGTTAGAAAGCACATGCCCAGCCACTTCTTCAATCATGCTGCAAAGCTCTTGGCTGTAAGGATCATCGAACGGGCGATCTGCCCAGCGATCGCGATATATTTCTAGCTCGACCTTAAGCGTCTTGATGCGATCGAGTTGCGCGTCCAACTCAGCAATTTTTCGGTTTAATAGGTCTCGCACTAGTGGGCAAGCTGGATCGCCTTGATGTCGAACACCCAAAATCTGCTGAATTTCGGACAGGGAAAACTGGAGAGATTGCGCCTTCTTGATAAACTGCACGCGCTTAATCGCATCAGTAGTGTAATAACGGTAGCCACTTTCGCTTCTGTGGGTCGGTTCAATCAACCCCAATGTTTCGTAATAGCGAATAGTTCCTACTGCAACATCGCTCTGCTCTGCCAGCTCTCCAATCTTGAGCAGTTTCTCTGGCAATCGGTTTTGGCTCAGTCTTCTCATGGCAGTCCCGTTGAATCTGGAGCAAAATGCCCCGCTGCATTTCCAGTCTAAACTCTATAGCTAACTATAGAGTCAAGGCTTTTTGAGCACTATATGGCTCATCTGACATGATAAAGTTGGCGTTTGACGAACCAAATTATTAAAGGTGGGATTAGTAGCCACATCAACAGTGGCAGTAATCCAGTACCCAAAATTGGGACTATTGGCATGAAATCGGCATAAGTCCAAATACCCAACCATCTTGTTGCTAGGCCTTCAAAAATAACTGTAATTAAAACTCCTACAAGTGTAAATACGCTGATTTGCCTTAGACTGGGTTGACGAACCCATTGACGTGACTTTGATCTGGCTGCAACCACCCAAAAGGAAGTAAGCACAATTCCAACATCACCTACTGTAGCCAGAGTGCAATTTCTGATCATCCCAAAGCAGGAAAGCTCAGATGGGACTTGATAGAACGGCATTTGCTGAACCTCCCAGAAGAAAGACAGGAGAAATGAAAATATAGCTACATTCCATTCGGGTGAATTCAGCCAGTGAAAGGAGCGGATGACGGTTCGGGAATTTGACATAGTACACCTCAATAAGTCCTTATGGCTATCATCAACAGTAAAGTCAGGCTGGACGCCCTTTGTTATCTAACCTAGCGTTGGAGGATCGCTATGCATCGCTCAAAAAATGATTCAAATTTTTTCCTTGGCGAAAGTTGCAAGTAAAGTGAGCGATCAAAGAGTAGTAAAGCTATTTCACTCTAGGACGTTATTGATCGCGTAAGAAAATGTTGTCGATGACTTGACTCTATAGCCGACTAGAGACTCTAGCATAGCAATAGTCATCGAGATGTTGACAAATTGTTGATTGAACATTGAATGAATACTATGAAACGTACTCGAATCATTACCAGTGGAATTGTAGTTGGTTTAGCCATGTTGGGAGTAACCGTACTTCCGGCGATCGCTCATGAGCACAATCAAACAACCTCTACTATTGCTCAAAGGCAGCCTGCAACACCTTCTGATACAAATCAGACGCAGACAGCCCCAACAGAAGAACAAATGAGGCAAATGATTGCTCAGTGCAACTCTATGATGAGCATGATGCACAACATGATGGGCAATGACGATATGTCTGGGATGATGAGGCAGCAGAATAGCCCTTCAGGACAGGGCAGGATGAACCCAATGCCAGGACAATAAGATCATCTCTATCTCTGACAAGAGCAACACGCTGAAAACAAAAGTCAATTTCCTTGGCATGTGTTTTGACTGGAAAGTGTTGGTGGGGCAGGTAGCCGTCGGCATTGCAATTGCTGTGTTAGTACCGCAACTGACGCTGAGGGCATTACCACTGCTGTTGCTAGCAGCCTGTCCGCTTGCGATACTTCTAATGATGAACCAAATGGACAAGGATTCAATATCTGCTTCATCACACCGACGATCTTTGTTACCTGCCAGTAAATTGCTTAATCGGGACGAGCAACTGGCTCAATTGCGCGTGTAACTCACACATTATATAAGTCATTCCACCTGACTCCATAGCTTAATGGAGAGTTTAGGATGGACTTGACACATAGGGAATTTTTGTCTTGGCAGACATTCTTCCCTTTATTTCCTGAATTCAGACTGTGCTATGAACAATTCAGATTCTCGAATTCCTGAAGCGATCGCCCCAGAGGTGTTTGCCCGTGCCGCTTGCTTATATGCCCAAGCAGTGCAGGGGTACTCGTTAGAGGAATTAATTCAAGCTGGAGCAGCCGCCAATATTCCGCCCAAATACATAGAACAAGCGGTGCAGGAGATCCGGTTGAAACAGTTCCAAGTGGAGAGACGAAAACAACGGCTCAAAGATACCCTCGTCGGTGCAGGAATGGCGATTGCCCTGTTAAGCGTCTGGAATGTCAATCACTTCCAACCTCAAACTTTGATAAGCCGTATAGTGACCCCTTGCAGTAGCATGATGGGCATGAGGCAATAACCAGGAAACTACCAGAACATTATGAGTCAGTCAAATTCAAACCAGGGAAAGGCTGCAAAATGGTTAGCTTACGCTGTCCCTGCAATCGTATTTTTCATAGCCTTAGGAGGTGCAGCCTGGTTATTTAGTCGTACCAGCCAGCCTACCAGAAGCAATTTGTCCAGTGCTGCATCTCAATCGCCATCCAACCAAACGGATAACTTACTAGCGCCCACTACTTCAGAAGCGTCTCTAAAACCAGCAGAGAACTGGCAGGCAAACAATCACATTCATGGATTAACCGTCAGCCCTGATAGTTTTCAAATTATCTATGTTGCCAGTCATAATGGTCTTCTAAAGCGATCTGAGACAGGTCGATGGTATTGGGTAAAAGAACGGTACGATTACATGGGTTTCATCGCTCACCCAACTGACGCAAATCGCTTCTATGCCAGTGGCCATCCACCAGAAGGTGGCAACTTGGGGTTTCAAGTGAGCCGAAATCAAGGAGTAGATTGGCAAGAAGTTTCCATGTCAGGAGTAGATTTTCATGCAATGGCGATCGCACCTAGCCGCCCTGACATCATTTACGGTCTAGCCACATCTGGAGAACGAGGCTTCTTTGTATCGCACGATGCTGGTCAAACCTGGGTACAGCAGCCTGCAAATGGTTTAGAGGTAATGCCGTTTAGCCTTAAAGTTGATCCTCTCAATGCAGAGCGAGTGGTAGCGACAACACAAGCCGGGCTATATGAAAGTCAAGATGCGGGCAAAACGTGGTCACTCATTCCCAGCACAGCTACTGCTCCAATAGTAGGATTAGCACTGCAAGCAGATGGCGACAGGACGGTGATGTTTGGATATCGCGTCTCTCCTGCCAATACTGGACTATACCGCAGCGTGGACAATGGACAAACCTGGGAGCTTTGGAGCAGCAATGGACTAGAGGGCACAGTTTTGTATCTAGCTGTTGCTCCCAGTAATGCACAGATTTTCTACGCTATTAATGAGAACAATATTGTTTTCCAATCACAGGACGGTGGTAAAACATGGAATGAACTAAGTTAGTAATTGTGAGGAAACGATGCGTTGCATGATGCTTACATTGCTTGTTGACCAAAGTGCCGAGATGGTCAGTACCTTTTAATCTTTTATGAAGCGCAAGCGACGAAAAAAGCAGCACCTTCTCAACCGTCAGAATACCATTGCCCTGACCATCCTGCTGTTGTATCTACTAATTTGCGGGTGGCTCTGGATTCGACCGGAGTTTGATCTATTTTCTGCTGAAGGGCTGAAACAAGCGACTCAACGTTGGGGATGGCTGGGAGTACTGGTTTACACGGGTATTCTGACGCTATCTGTTGTGATCAGCCCGATTCCAAGTGCCCCACTTGCGGTTGTGGCTGGGATGATCTGGGGTCCAATTTTGGCAGGAATTTATAGTGTCATTGGCGGTTTCTTAGGTGGTTTGCTGGCATACTTTATTGGCTATACACTAGGGCGATCGGCTGTCCATGCGCTAACAGGGAAACTCATCTACTTCTCTAAAAATCGAGGGGAAGTTTATCTTGGTTGGGTGATCTTCATCACACGCCTACTTCCAGTGTTATCATTTGATCTGATTAGCTATGGAGCCGGTATCACAGGACTCTCATTGCCAATTTATGCTACTGCAACATTGCTTGGCATGATTCCATCTACTTTTTTTCTAACATTTTTAGGTTCAACATTTACAGTTGGTTTACCGTTAGGGATTGTTCTTTCTATTCTGTTCCTGATTCTGTTGATAGGTTTACCGTATAGTATTCATCGGTACAACTGGTTCAATATGAGAGATATTATTCACTTGGAATGAATGCGTGGTATTATCTCATTACCCATTTAGAATCAAAGTGTAGTGAAGTATTTGTACCTAAATACATTCAGACATAGATCGTGATTTTGTGGATGAGAAGTTACAAATCTAATTAGGAACAGCTTCTATAATAAATGTGAATCAGAGATTTTGCGCTTTCGGCGTTGTTTGAAGTTTGTCGAAAGTAGAACAATGCCAAAAATAACTGTAGAGAGCAGAACAACACTCGCCCCAGAAGCAACGTCGAAATAGTAGCTTAGATAAATGCTTTTGACGCTGCCCAATGCCACGTAACAACGCCCTTGGTGCTCGTTCAAACAACTGAGAAATACATTCAATCGGTGATGCAACACTTTATTGGGATGCTCATCAAGCTGTCGGCACTCTGGGCATTGGCACTGATGCACCAACTTGTCTGCCATCAACTTCCAAAAAACTGCGGCAAACTTATAGCTGAAAAGTGTGAAGTTATTTCTATATGAACCCTAAGTGATTGAGGTTTACCGTCGCGAGAATGCAGTCCTAAAGCTTGTAAGGACTCTATACCGTTAGGATGAACTAATCAGTTCAGTAATGCCTGGTTTTAACTGCTTAGTCAGTTGGTTTTTCTAGCTATCATTGAATAATCTGAATTAAATCAAGTGTTTGTTGGTAGCCAACCCGATCGCCTTGCTGCTGAAAGAGAGTAGCCGCTTGCTGTAAATCTGAAATGGCTGCGGAACGATTGCTCAAAGCATAGTAAGCAAGACCTCGACGACCGTATGCTTGAGCCAGCGCTGGCTCAAGCTGGATGACCTGTGTAAAATCCTCAACAGCTTGTTCATGGTTATTAAGACTGTAGTGAGCCAAACCTCGGTTGTAGTAAGCATCAAGAAAATTGGGAGCAAGTCTTAGAGTTTCATCAAACTTTTCAATTGCCCCTTGTAAATCTCCAACACTCGCCAGAGCAGTCCCCCAGCGAGCGTAAGCATCAACATGGTTTGGATCAATTTCAATAGCTTGACGAAATCCCTCAATTGCTTCTTGATAGTCTCCCAAAAATGCATAGGCAAGACCACGCTCACAGTAGGCTTCCATATAATCGGGATTAAGCTCTATCACTTGGCTAAAATCCTGAATTGCTCCTTGAAAGTTTCCCCGCTCCAACTGTGTTGAAGCCTGAGTGAACAAATTTTCAGCCTGAGTTGATTCAGCAGCCTGAGTCTCCTGAGTACCCAGGGAAATCCCAGTGATCGATATTAGGGCGATCAGAACCATACTAAATTGCTTGACTCTGTAAATCATTTCGCCTCTATCACACAGAATTTTGATTTGGCTCTGTTCTAATCTTGCATAGAACCATCTTCAATCAAGGTTGCAACAGTTGCTAACCATTCAGTTCCACTATAACAGCGACCAACTCTCAAGTGTTGAAAATTTATCCAAGAGATAACAGCGTACTTTCTGAATGCGGTGCGATCTAACCTGAATGTCCTTAATAGAATCACTGTAAACTCGATCTTCCTAGACCAAACGTCAACAGTAGCCCGCCCTAGGTTAATTGATGGCACTTTTCTTAAAGAGACGAATTCGCATTACCAGATAAGTATAATGCAGTGAAACTTAGCAATTCTAATTCAGCTTGACAAGAATTGATTGATTTTCAACTTTAAGGGAGTAACTTACTAAATCTCTCGTGGCTGGATCTTGAGTGACTTGTCCACGCGAATCAAATTCAGATCCATGACAGGGGCAGACAAACTGGCTCTGATTATCTTCCCACTTCACAATGCATCCAGCGTGGGGACAGGTGGGATTGAGTGCCACAATTGTCTGGGGGTGAGAAGCACTACCCACTACGATGAGTCGAGTATTACCGACTTGGACTTGCAGTTTGCCTGCGGATTGATCTAACTCAGACACGTTGCCAACTACCACAAAGCCATCCGATCGTGAATTGGCAGCAATGCGTTTGAAGCCACAGGCTACCAGAATCGGTAGCAATGTGCTGGTTAGCCATCCCAGTCCTATCCATCTAAAGAAAGCGCGGCGATTCATACATTAGAAATTGACGAGAAGTGCAGTTCCATACATGATGGCTAAACCTAAACTAAATCCAATTAGACTGACAGTAGAGAGCCAGTTACTACCTGATCGATGAGCAGTGCGTATCAAGTATGCTCCAACCTCCACCATCACTTGCAAGATTGCTCCGACTCCAATGCCTAAGAAAACTGCTGCCCAGTGAGGTGAAAAGGTAAAGGCTCCAATCCAAGCGCCAATAACAGCGGGCAGTCCTGCTAAGGCAATTAAACTGAGGAACGTCGTGAATTTAGGGCGTGCATCAACCAGAGGCGCAGCAATTCCGATTCCCTCTGTAATGTTATGCAGGGTGAACCCAACGACGAGCAGTGAACCAAGTGCTGCTTCTCCAGCTGCAAAAGCAGTGCCAACTGCCAATCCCTCTCCCAAATTATGCCAGCCAATTCCCAATGCCAAATAACTTGCAAGTGCCTTCCCTTCTGGAGATTTGCCACCTTGTCTGCCAATCGCCAAAATCGCAAGAAACGAGGTGATAGCAACAAGCCAAACAAGCGCACTAGCAGAGAAAGCACTTGCTGACTTCGTTGCAAGTTCTAATCCTTCCTCCAATGTGTCTACGAGAAGAAATGCCAGCATGCCAACGGTCAGTGCCAAAATGAACTTCATTCCCTGTCCGCCTAATTGTTTTAAAGCTGGGTAGAACAGCATTCCTAGAGTTACAGGCATGACTCCTATATATAACCCCAGCAGCGCATACGCCAAAATGCGAATCAACGAAAATTGGGGCGTTGGTACGGCAACAGCAATCTCATGATCAAACCCGATTCCCGTATCGGTGATGAACCGAATGTGATGCGCCTCATCGAGCACCCAGGGGTAAGGCAATTTGATCCAAGCCGTTTGCAATCGGGGTAATTCTCCAGGTGGCGTTTGGGTAAATTGCCAGTAGGCTCCGTCAACCTGAATTTGGGCAATTTGCATCGGTTCTGAGCCGCTGGCTCTCACTAATAAAGAGATACCTTGATCGCCTAGCAAAGTTCGCTCTACTGTAAGCTTCTCAATTGGAGGGGCTGAAACTCCTAATGGTTCAAGTGGATTGCTAGAAAGAAATACTCCGATCGCGAGCGCCAGTGCAACGAGCGGCAAGATGATCCAAAGCAATGTCTTTCTCATGCCACCACCTCAAATGCACTCATCCAACCGAGTTCCAAAAATTCTGACTGGTGAGCGTGGAACATATAAATGCCCAGTTCATGCTTCTGAAATGTAAACTCCAAAATGCCTCGCTGGGCTTGGCATTGCATGATAGTATCAACCGTTCGCAACGTTGGTATTAACGTGGTTCCGTGGTCGTAGTAATCAAAAAAGTTTCCGTGGAGATGGAAGGAATTGATCGGGTCAAACTCAGTGACATTGATCAAATACACTCGTACTGGGCGATCGCGCTCAATCTGAATCGGGCGTTTCATAAACTCATGCGGAATCGTATTGACCGCATAGAATTCGTTCTCCTCGTCAAAATTGGTGTCAAATGCGTTCATCACCATGAGAAACTCTTGCCACTTGGCGTTCTGCGGACTACCGAGTAACCGAGACTGGGCTTTTTCTTGTTGGTCAGGATGTTGTTTAGGATCAGGGTCGATAATAAACGCGCCGTAGAGTCCTTTGTGCAGGTGTCGTTTGAACGGAGCAGAGTGACAATGATAGAGGTGACAGCCAAAGGGTTTGGCATCAAACTCATAAACCACTTCCTGTTCAGGAAATGCTTCAAGCGTGCCAGGAACACCGTCTTGCCGTGCTGAATGAATGCCGTGAAAATGTAGCGTGTGTGGATGAACACCTGGATTTTTGAAGCGAATCCGGACGCGATCGCCTTCCGTGACTCGCAGCGTTGGACCCGGAACGCGCCCATTGTACGTCCAGGCAGGATAAACCACTCCAGGAGCAATCTCAACCTCCTGTTCTGCAATTGATAATTCAAACTCTCGCAACGTCCTACCATCAGTTAATTGCGAGACTTTTCCTCCCTCCCAATCTGTCAAGATAACTTGCGGATCAAACCCATTGCGGAAATTGTCTACGTCTCCCATCGTCATACTGCCTCCATGCACAGGCACAGAATGACCTAAAGGTGTGCTAGTGTCCCCAGAAGTGGGAGTTCGAGCAAAGGCACTACTGGGCAAAAGCTTACTCAGCAATGTCCCAAAACTTAATATGCCACCACCGATGAGCGATCGCCGCTTGAGGCTCAAATCCATGATTTTTTTCTCATATTTCTTTCATAATTGCACAACTTACCCCACTTTAATTAAGTTCAGCTATTAAAGTTTGTAAGCGAGGTGGACTAGTGGATGCTCATACTTTACGAAGCTCGTAGCAATCATTGAGGGTTTAGAGGTATCACGAACAAACTGCCACCTCATAAGAACCTCATTTTTCTTCTATAGCCTTTAGGTAGAACGATAAAGATCGAGTTCCAAATCTGCATCATATTGCCAAGCGGAGGTTGAAACCTAATCCATGCGATCGTCGATAGGTAAAACTTATCAATCGTAAACCTGTACTCTACACATTGATTGGGCTTCTGACAGGTGATGCGGTAACAACCTTAGCTCTGTTGCTAACTGTCAAGCCACTTCCCCAGGTTTCTCAAGCCCATTTTAATCCTTTATCGACCCTATCCTCTCAAACTATTCCTGGAATGTGGGGCATGATAGGACAACCCGATCAACACTTTATGGTGATAATGATTCCCCATCATGAAGGCGCGAACACAATGGCAGACCTGGCATTAGAGCGATCGCAGCTTTCTGAAATTCGCACCCTTGCTCAGTTCATTAAAGACACTCAAGCCCTCGATATTGAACAAATGTAAACCTGGCATCGGCATATAACGCCGACACAGTGGACAATGGATGGCTGAGTCTGGTTAGCAACCTGGCATGGGTTGTATGGGTATGAAAACTATGCTAGGCAATACAATAGCGCTGCAAAATGTTGCCGACTTTGACCGCGCCTTTATCGAAGAAATGATTCCTCATCATTAGATAGGTGTCATGATGGCGCAAATGGTGTTAGCCAATAGCGATCGCCCAGAAATCCGAGAACTAGCACAAAACATTATTGATACTCAAACGGCTGAAATTAACCAGATGCAGCAATGGTATCAAGACTGGTATCAGTAGATCCTCAAAAAGGAGGTTTGTATGTATCATCATCTAGTTTTAAGCGCATTTGTCCTGTCGCTGATAGTATTTGCTCCTATTACTGCATTGAGCCAACCTACCTCAAAGAACCAATCATGGCGATTGTCATGGTGGTAATCGTGGCGGTCGCGGTGGTTGTTGGTGGTAGTGTTCAAGCCTCACATCACTCAAGTCAAATCCTAGGGGCGTACATCATCACTAATACGCCTACGAAGACAATGGCGGCTCCGACTCAATCCAGGCGATCAGGTACAACATTGTCGATTCTCCATCCTCTGGGGATGGAGAGGATGATGAAAACTCCACCGTAAGCAGCATAAGCCCGACCAAAATTTGCGGGTTGAAAGGTTGCAACAAAGCCATAAGTTGTTAGCAAAGCAGCCCCACATAGCACCAACCACAGCCTTTTACCTTCACGCAACCATAACCAAACTAAATAGCCACCTCCGATTTCACACAAACCAGGCAGAACGAATAGAAACAATGAATTGATCGTACTCATATTGCAATAGTTCAAGATGCAGACTGCTGAACTATTGTCACTGATAATGCCCTTTTCCCTCTCCAGAACGATGGAAATTTGCATAAATCAGGAGATGCTCAACCCAGGTCAATTTTCTGTTGAAGACAATAGTGACAGTATTCCTTTGGAAATTGTTCTCCTACTAGGTTGTCTGGGTAGCCCATTGGGGAGTAGAACGATTAGCAAAACCTCTCAAAAAACTGCGGCGGCAGTAGGGGCTAACTGAAGTTGCCGGAGCAGCCTTTGTCGAGATTGCTGCCGCTACCCCAGAAATTGGCATCAATACGACCAGTGCATTCGAGGTCTTTCAGACATTGGTCTGGGGATGATGCTGGGTTCCAATATCTTTGCAATTCCGTTGATTCTCACTACAGCTTATTGAGCGTTGGCAGGTATTCACCCTCGACAGTGTCCTTTTGGTCTACTTGAGTGTAATGCTCTTTTGGGTACTCAATGTTTTTTAACTTCAAAGGCTGAGTTACCCCAGAAATGCCGACAACAGCCCAAACAGCGCAAAGCCACCTAAAAAGAGCAGCGTTGCAAATCGGGCTTCACCGTCTTGATGGGCTTCTGGGATAATTTCCTCCACAACCAAGGTCGTGAGTATTCCGGCCGTAAAGGTCAACAGTGCCATTTTAACTAGCTCAGATTGTCCACGTATCAACCAATAGCCGATGGTTGCTCCTAAGAAGATTGGAATCGCAAAAGCAGCCGCAATTTGGAACCGTCTGCGACGAGGGACACCTTGTCGCTTAAAGGCAATAATGGTAGCAAGTCCTTCCGGCACATCTGCTGGAACCTGACCTAATGCGAGAAGTAACCCTAACTCAGTGGCTATAGTTGAACCTGTCCCAATCATCACCCCATCGGTAAATAGATCCACCGCCACTCCTAGAAAAATTATCGAGGCTCCAACATCTATATCACCGCTGCCAAACCGAGTTTTAACTAGTTGCGTAACCTGATCCACCACAATGAAGAAAAGACCACCTGCCACAAAGGAGATGACGGTCATCAAGGGTGCATCCACTCGGAGAGATGCTGGAATCAGTTCGAGGGAGATAACCGCTACCACAACTCCTGTTGCAGCATGAAGTGCCAAACTAAGAGCGCGATCAGACGCAATAATAAATTCTGCTAGTATCCCACCCGCAAAGTTGCCGAGTGCAGGTAATGCAGCAAATGCCAGCACTGTCAAGAACTCATTCATCCCCCACCTTGCGTTATAACTGAAAGAATTAGCCCAACCTTAGGAAGACGAGTAGGATTTAGAAACTCCCTTTTAATAGGAAGATAAGAAGCGATCGCTTTGGTATATGCACGACCAGCATTGCCCTCTGCCAACGGAATGCTACAAAACGCAATTGCCTTAGTCCACAAATTGCTAACACAGTAAAGCCAAGCTTTTGCACATAATCTATTCTGCTTTTTCATCCTTCACCTCTTTCAAATGCTTTGAAAGCTTTTGATAAAGGCTAATAACTATGATGATTAACCCGACTGTAATAAACATTACGTCCTTCCCTAGGATATTTTACCAAGTGTTGGATCGCAATGCTCCGTTTTTTGATACCTATTATCTACAATATGCGAACCAGTAAATTTAGGGCAGTTACTAAGACGACAGTGGCAAAAATCAGCAGCAGAATCTGTCGAATCTGCCAAATGATGTAGAGAGAAGCGATAAAAATGACTAAGCTGATCCACTTTCCTAAACCCCACCGCACCATCTTCCTTTGGGCTGGTGCTTGTCTGCTGATTATTTACAGAATGCCCGCACATCACTGAACTACTGCCGCAAATTCATTCTCCTTAGCACGCGATTTAGTTCATTACAAAAGGCAAAAAACAAAGAATATAGGACAAAAAACAAAAATCCTAACTTGTGATAGAGGCACAATTTACCACAACGGCTTCTAATGCGGGGTGTTGGCTAACCCAGGCGATCGCTCATGACAGGTATAGTCTTGGAAATTCTGCTCATTCTGCTGCTCATTATTGGCAATGGTGTGTTTGCCATGTCGGAAATCGCCATTGTCTCTGCCCGAAAAGCTCGCTTGCAACAGCAGGTTAGTCAAGGAAAATCGGGAGCACGTGCCGCCTTAAAGCTAGCCAACTCACCCAGCCGCTTTCTCGCAACGGTACAAATTGGCATCACGCTGGTGGGTATTCTGGCAGGAGCATTTGGTGGAGCTACAATCGCCGAAAAATTGGCAGAAGCTTTACGTTTAGTTCCTGTGCTTGTTCCCTACAGCGATGCGCTGGCATTTGGCATTGTAGTGATCTGTATCACGTATTTGTCGCTAGTGATTGGCGAATTGGTACCCAAAGAGGTAGCTTTGAACAATCCAGAAGGCATCGCCTCCAAAGTGGCTCAACCGATGCAATTGTTATCTAAAGTGACTGCACCGATTGTACGTGTATTAAGCGTTTCCACCCAAGCCGTTGTAAAATTATTAGGAGTTCGCGCCTCTGAGGAGCCGCCAGTTACCGAGGATGAAATCCGGCTGCTCATCCGTCAGGGCACCGAGATCGGCACCTTTAAGCCAGCAGAGCAAGATATTGTAGAGCGAGTATTTCGCCTAGATGATTTGCCCGTCAGCGCTATTATGACACCGCGCAGCCGGATTGTCTGGCTAGATTTGAAAGAGTCGTTCGAGCAAAATCATCAAAAGATTGCCAGCAGTATTCACTCTCGTTTTCCCGTATGTCAAGGTAGCTTAGATGAAGTTCTGGGTATTGTACTGATTAAGGATTTGTACGTTCATCGTACCGCAGAACCCTCAACTAATTTAACGAACTTCTTACAGCGACCGTTATTTATCCCTGAAAGTTTGTGGGCGCTGAAGGTGCTGGAGATGTTTAAGCAAACAGAAATGCACATGGCGCTAGTGGTAGATGAATATGATGTAGTGCAAGGATTAGTTACACTGAACGATATTTTGGAGGCGATTGTAGGGGATATTCCATCCGCTGGAGAACAGGATGAACCCCAGGCAATTCGGCGTGACGATGGTTCATGGCTATTAGATGGTATGTTGTCGATTGAGGAGTTCCAACAAGTGTTGAGTCTTGATGATTTACCTGGAATTAGAAGAGGACATTACCAGACCCTAGGTGGTTTTATAATTGCCCATCTGGGTCGTATTCCTACCTCTGCCGACCATTTTGAATGGCAAGGACTACGCTTTGAAGTAGTGGATATGGATGGCAATCGCGTGGATAAAGTGTTAGTCACTCCTACGCATTTTTCTCCTTACTAAGTCATCGCTTGTTTAACAAGGAGCGTAATTGATTCATACCAGTATCAGAAGCCTTGTGAACGCCTCTGCAAAACGATTATTGCTGCGATCGGTTGCCACCGTGCTGGTGATTCTGCTATTCCTTCCTAGTGCTGTTGCTCAGGCAGAACAAGTAACGGTGCGTCTGGACGGACAAGCAGTATTCCGAGTAGGGGAAGTTGGAAAATTGGATGCAACACTACGCGTCCGGCAAATTGAGCGTCGCATGAATCGCTTGTTGGAAAATCCTGAGGCAATTGCACCACCTCGGATTGAACCTACGAACGCAAATAATACTGATCGTGTAATTATGATCGCCGGTGTGCCAGTAGTGACGGTGACAGAAACCGATGCTCAAGATAACCTAACAACGGTGAGTGTGCTGGCGACGCAGTGGTCACAAGCGATTGACACAGCCTTAAAACGCGCCAGCGAACGCCGCCTTTCTCCAGGAGGACGCTTTATCGCAGAAGTCCAAGCATCGATCGAAACAGCTTTTGGACGACTGATTGAATCTGCCATTGTGATTATTCCACGCGCTCTCGCTGCTCTGTTGGTGATTGGATTGTTTTGGGCGATCGCTACCTTCGTTCGTTGGTTGATGCGGATCATCTTTCGTCGCATTGTGGAAGACCTCACCATTGAGAATTTGATTAAGCAGGTCGCTTACTATGCGGTTTGGATCTTAGGCTTCATCGTGGCACTCGATGCCTTTGGGTTTGACCCGCAAGCAGTTGCCACAGGTTTAGGGTTGACCAGTTTGGCACTGGGGTTTGCACTTAAAGACATTCTCTCTAATTTCATTAGCGGTCTTTTGATTCTGGTATTGCGTCCGTTTGAGTTAGGCGATCAAATTATCGTGGGGGAAACAGAAGGTAAAGTCGAACGGATTGATCTAAGAGCAACGCAACTTCGCACCTATGATGGTCGGGTGGTACTGGTGCCCAATGCTGAAGTATTTACCTCGCGCATTATCAATAATACGGCGGCTCCGATTCGTCGAGGCAGTGTGGCGCTTTTTATTGGCTATGATAGCGATCTTCAAAAAGCGATCGGCGTGATTCAAAAAGCTGCTCAATCAACTAATGGCGTGCTGGAAGAACCCGCCCCCTCTGTTCGAGTTCAGGAGCTAGGACAAGATGACATTATCATTGAAGCTCGGTTCTGGACAGACTCTTGCCGATCAGACTTTGTAGCAACCAGTTCTCAAGTTAGACAAGCGATCGTGGCGGCACTCAAAGAAGCCGAGATTGGGCTACCCGACCCTGACGTGCGGATTTTAGTTCCACGTCATTCAGAGCGTTGGCGTTCGGCGTTGGCGTGGAAACCATCTTCCATCAAACCTAACCGAATGGACAGGAATAAACCCTCCCCTTAAGAGCTAAAACACAGAAATTTCATGAGCATGGGACTGGCTTCTAACAGGCAATGCACCTGATGGAGGAGGTCTGTTTAATATAGCAATTTAATATAGCAATGGCTCGATCGTGCAGTTGACCGCTTTGGGCGGCTTTGGAAATGCTGCGTTGACTTACTCCAACAGCAATACAAACCCAAGTTTTTCTTCGATAGCAAAATAGGGAGCGATCGCCTCACATCTCGTTAATTTCTCAAAGCTCTAAACCTCTGATTTGCATTGTAATTGAGCAATGTTGGATTTGCCAAACGAAAACCATTAAGAACCATAATGCTTCATAAAGTCTTACTAAAATTTTTGCTAGTTTAGTAAATACAGCATATCCCCCCTGGGGGCATACTTCTAAAATTTTACAAACCAGAATTATGCAGACCTTCCAACTGCTCCGGAGTCTCCGAAACCCAATTTTTGCTCGTCTATATACAGCACAAGTGACCAATTTACTAGGGGATGCGCTCACCTGGTTAGGGTTAGCATTGCTGGCATTTGAGGAGGCTGGCAATAATTCAGCCGTTGTGCTGTCAGGAGCCTTGACTTTACGAGTTACTGCCTTTGTTCTGTTGTCGCCATTTGCTGGGGTGCTTGCCGATCGCCTTGATCGCAAAACTATCCTTGTGACAACTCACTTGGCACGGATGGGAATCGTCAGCTTACTGCCATTTGTGAATGCAGTTTGGCAGATTTATGCAATCGTCTTTGCTTTAAATGTCTTTTACGCATTCTTCACGCCAACCTATCAAGCAACGATTCCGCTAGTGACAGGGCAAGAGGACTATCCCCAGGCGATCGCCCTTTCTAGTGCTACCTTTCAACTCCTGGGCGTTCTGGGTCCAGGAATTGCAGGCGCGATCGCAGCCTTTGTTGGAGCAAGGCAAGTCTTTTTTCTAGATGCCTTCACATTTCTAATCGCTGCGATTTTAATTATCACATTGCCTGGCCAACTGCGAGTTGAACAAGCAGCCGCTCAAAACCGCTCATCAGGTCGAACATGGCAAGACATTCAGGCAGGAACAACTCGCCTATTTGCCAATCGATATTTGCGATATGCGTTAGCAATGCAACTGGTGACTTCTGTGACAGGAGCCATGATTCTAGTCAATACTGTGGGCTATGTACAGGGTGTGCTCAAGCTAGGTAGTGTACAGTACGGTTGGGTAATGGGTGCATTTGGTATTGGAGCAACTCTTGCTGCTGCTGCTGTTGGATCGTTAGGACAGCATTGGACGCGCACAACGATTATTTTGCTAGGAGCCAGCTTAATTACGACCGCGCTCCTCCCTGCCAGTTACGTTAAACTCCCATTTCTTTTAGTGCTGTGGTTAGTAGCGGGGGCAGGACAAACGTTAGTGAATGTGTCTGCTCAGACGTTGATTGCTGACCGCACCCCAACCGAATTTCAAGGGCGAGTCTATGGTGCCCAGTTTGCCTGGAGCCATTTATGGTGGTTATTTTCCTATCCTCTAGCAGGCTGGTTGGGTAGTCATCGAGAAGATATATCTTTTCTCTACGGTAGTTTGATTGGTTTAGTTCTTCTCGTGATGATTCAACTGACTCTTTCGCCGAAAGAACAGAAGTACGTCCATAAAAGCTATTGGCATGAGCACGAACATACTCACGATGAACATCACCGACATGAGCATCATCCCAGCATTTTAGTAACAGAACCTCACAGGCATCCCCATCAACACAGCTCACTTCGTCATGCCCATGCCTACTCTGGATTACAGCATCATTATGATTATGAACATGATTAGAAAAAAAATCTTGTTTGTAGAGACAGGGATTCGAGGGTTGGCTCCAAGAGTAACTCTCAATAATGAAAATTCCTTAGAGAAGTTTCATTTGGCTGTTTAGCAGATTGGGGCTTTGGCAAAGACAGCAATTTAGATGTAGCTTATAAATGAGTAAGCACTTGCTTACATAAGCAAGCCATTGTAGGATCGTTTTGTTGATCTTTAAAATGTCGTTCTGTATAGAAGCATAAAATGAATAAATGTTTTGATGATTCAATAGCTCTAAGCAGAGCAATTCAGGAATTACGTGCATTAGAGCAAGAGGGCAACATGGCAGACAAATTGCCAGCAGAAGTCCTACACATATTTGACCAGCATGATACTGTACATATCTTGTTTAACTGCGTACTTCTCTGGAAGATGAAATTGCTGCACATGTCTGGATGCTCTTTGCCACAACAGCAGACATTGGCGAGATGCATCGCACAGTCGCTACCCAACAGCACCGCATTGTCTTGTCTAGCATTAGGCACCTCAAATTGCTAAGCACATGGTTTTTCTGCCTTCCACGTATCGGCGTAGATCGAAGGTTCGTGTCACCAAGTGCAACCTGTCGATGTAACCCTTACTGTGCAATCAATACAGCCATCTGATTCTCAAGTAATAGCGCTCACTTAGATATAATTTTATAAATGTTTTTTTCCTATGAAGCGACTTTAAAGAAATATTTGTGTAACTTATATTAAAGCAATTGCTTAAATTTGGAACTCGAACTCTGTATCCTTTATAAAATAATGGTTCAGAGATAGGCTGTACCATATCGTACGAACCCTATATTTAGGTATACACGTAGCTATTTAATAATTAATAAGGATGCTGTAGATGATTAATGTTATCACCCTTGAAACTTAGATCGTCAAAATCCCAACGTTTAAGCAGATCCATATCAGAAAGTGTTACCTCATACGCTGCCTTGAGAACATTCTCACCTTCTCTTAAAAATATTTTGTGTTCCTTTAGGGTTCCTATTTCCTTTAAAAGGGTTTGAAAAACATCATCTCCCTGCTTTTTCTTCTGTTCATCATCAAACGATGCATCATCCATCACAGCCCAAATGGTAATTTCATATGCTTCATCTGGTTCCATTTCAACGTGGTCGCCAATATCTATGTAGATGCCGTAAAACAGATCGCCGTGCTTCTTCATAAGCTTACGTATTTTACCGCGATCAAACAGAGGTTGAATTCTGCGGTTAAATTCATCAGGAAATCCTTGACGAAAATACCGTCGAGCTGTCCACCTTTGAATCTTTTCGCACTCTCTAGGATTTAGCTGAAAATGGGGATCTTCATGACAAAGAATTTGCCTACTAACAAAATAACGTTGATGAATATTCAAAGTGTAATATTCACCACTATACTCAAATTGATAGACTCTTGGTGATTTACCGTGCTGCTTGTTGCCATCCTTTTCATCAACTATTGCACCTATAAGCTCGACTGTTGGCTCCGCCTCAAACTTCGGGTTAGTAACATCACAATCATGAGAAAGGATCATGAGATGTTCTAATGAATCGCGGGCAATATTATTGCTGATTTTAACTTTGTTAACGAGTTCTGGAGAAAGGAATGCTCCTTGTCGCCAACCACGATCTTTAATATCTGAAGCATCCTCGGCAGAAAGTTTCATACTCTGCTAAATCTCTACTTCACTTCCTTTTTTAATTTGTCTCTTCGCATTTCATATAGAGACTGAGAAGTACGCTCCCGCTCACGCCTAAGAGCCACAATAGCCATGAGTTCCTTTACGTCATTCACGGGTACAGATTTCTGGGACATTAGATGAAAGAGCGAATACCCTTGTTGATTTCTTTGCTTGACATAGATGCCAAGAGGATTTGCTGAAAGATCTCTCCAGTAACAAGCAAGCTGATAGAAAGTGTAAACTCTTTCTCTATTTGTATCATGTGGTTCTATGCCTTCCATCCATTTATAAAGTGTTGTACGAGAAACATCGAGTACTTTAGCAAGTTCGCTGTTAGTAAGTGAAAGGTTTTGTTTAATAGCTGTAAGTTGCTCTTGGAAGGAAAGCAGTTCTATATCGGTAGAACAGACTCTTTGTCTCTGTAATGGTACATGTTTAAAACAATTTTGCTCTTTTAAACGAGTAGACACTATATGATAAAGAAAATTAAGCCTCTCGCCAGTCCTAAAAGACTTAGTAATAAAAGAATTCTTAGTAAAATATTTGGTATTGTCAGATTTAATGACATCCAAAGTATCCAAAGAGAGAGAATCCTCAGAGGGTGGAACGGGAATTCCTCGATCGCTTCCCGTAGGAGTATATGAACTGTTTAATAGGTATTCGGAACTGATACAAGCCATTTTTCTCCTTGAAAATTATTTCACTTCCACTGTTCAAGTGCTTTAGGTGTGACAGCAACTTTAAATGCTTCGCTAGTATAGGTATGCAATTTTCTGATTGTCTGAAGCACTTCATCAGACTTAAAGTCGATGTTAAGTTCGGCAAAGTGATCAATATCTAATGTAATCGAATTATCATTAGTTTCTGGTAAATCAAACTTGAGCTTAGACGTCGCCAGATCTTGAGGAAGTACGACATTATCAGAATTAAACATTGTACGCACAACAAGAATGCCACCAATAGGTGTTTCAGTTTTTGTTAAGGAAGTTGATTCTGGTTTTGAAAGCCCAGAAACTCGATCAAAGGCAAAACCACGAAGTCCTTCTTGGATTAGTTCATTTAGAGAAGCAGATTGATCGCTCTTAATAATATCAATGTATCGTAGTCCAATTCTTACGGCAAATTCAGGACTTGCTGTAACTTGAATTGTTTCAAGCACCCCCTCAAAAGTTTTGATAAAAGTTTCAAGTTCCTCATAACAAATAGTTTCCAACACAACCGAGTCGGTTGATAGGATGACGCATTGCTTTCTTTTGATATCACTAAAAACCCACCGTTTCTTTTCAGCTACTTCTGGGTGTATTTGGCTTTTGGCGATAATAAACTCCTGAATTATCTCCTCTTCATAGATGGGAAAGCCTTTCTTGCGAAGACTTTCTTGGATGTCCTGAATGAAATTTGCCATCTTAAGCACTGTGACAAAGTTCACTTGACACAGCACCATAAATAGAGGCGGTTTAGAGAGTTTACTCATGAGTTAAGGCTCATTACTATAATGGTGTCAAACAAAAAGTTTACACAAAAGCTTACATTTAAGTGTACATATAAGTAGGCGCTCTTTGCAAGGGGGAATTCACCCGTATTGGCGTAAGGCTAAAGAAGCTGCAATAAGTGCTAAACGGTTTAAAACCGTTGCTATAGTTGGCTTTCAGAGACTGATATTCTTTACTGTGATCGCCCATTCCTCCAAACTCGCCTAAATAGAAGGTTGGTGTCACCAGGAGCAACCTGTCGCTAAAACTGTTGCTGTGCAGTCAATACAGCAATCAGATTCCAAAAATCCTGCGCTCTCTAAAATATAAACTACACCCCGATATTTTATCTATAGCTAAATCGTCAATACTCCCTTTAAACAAATGTTTTACTTCATTAGTACTTTCTACAAAGTACCAAAACCTTATTAGTACTTTCTACAAAGTACCAAAACCTTGTTTAATCCGATGCTGTTAGCCAGTAAGGGCAAAAAGTATGTCAAACGAGGTGAGTATAAAGTGGTTTGTAAATAAGTTATAAGTATTCAACACTTAACAGACGTAATGCTAGAGAAAGTTTCATTAAGCAATTGAGTCGTTGGAAGACCTGATATGACTAGCTTTAGTTACCATCCATTCAAACACACAAAAGTTTACACAGTTCCGGTTTCTAGCAATGTAAAAACATTATATGGCAGCATACTTGATGCTTTTATGCTTAATTACAGCGATAATACCAAGTCAAATTAAAAATATAACTACTACTAACTACGTTTTTTAAGTGAGTTTCTTGCACATTCGTAATCTTTGTTGGATGGAATACATAATTCAAAGCTTTTATTTGCTTTGAGGTACTCTTGTTGCAATGTTTCAGACTCTTCAACAAAATTAGCTGGAGTCAATATACCGTCTCGGTATTTAGCTAGAAGCATTCCAATTCTATGATAAATACTTGCATATATATTTCCAGCACTTAGGTGCATATCTGCCTCTTTTTGAAAATTAAAAAGTGTTTGGATTCCTGCTAACGATGCTCCAATAATAGCTAAAAGCTTTATGCTAACTGCCGAATATTTAGGTGTAATTAAATCGAGTAAAGGAGAAAATATTATGATATTAACTATAATAATCGATAAGCCTATTATTTTATGTAGATTCTGTTTTGTTTGAGCAGCATTAAAGTGTGCAGTTTTAACAAGTCTAGAATTATTTTCTAAATCTAATACTTCTTTAACAATCTCTTGGTTATTAGCCATGGTTTAAGAAACAGTTAAAAACTGTTAAATCAATAGCTTAGTTAGTATATTTGAAAAGGTTACGTTAACTAATAACTTACTTTATAAAGTTTTTGAAAGGTCATTTGTAGCGCATAAAAACTATTTATAGTTAACTTGACAGCTAGTTTAACTAATATAGAATTTATTACAGTTTCTATATTTCTAACATTCACTTAAAATCATGTCAATATCTAAAGGTTTAGGAGATTTACTAATGTATTCTCTTCTCAATTCTAATCTGCACTATATGCCTATAAAAACTAGGTGGACAGTATAGGAAAGTGAACACTCTAGAACCAAGGTTAAGTCTACTAGTACTAAGCGCTACCTATAATAGAGGAAATGGCAGATTATTTTATTGATTCCAACACCTAAGAAGTATTTTGAGCTACTATTGATTTAAACTAGTAGGCATTGAGCCAAGATCCGTGACTTTAAGGTTGTAAAATATCTCTTTTTAAATTAGTTCTCGGATTGAGGGGGAATAGCTAGTTTAAAATTGAAAAATATACTCATTTTTGCTGTTAATGGCAGGTAGATAATTATGAGTTGATAGATAATACCTGTTCGAGCAATGTTACAATGATTCCCAGCATGTTGCGTCGCTTAGCGAAGCTTAAACAGAACAATTCATAATTGTTTAAAAACAAGCTCTAACTAATTCTATTGAGCTATCATTAATCCGAAAGCTTTCTTCTCTATAGTCTTTATCATTTTTCTCAATCTCAGCACTAATGATTCCCCATTTAGGAAAGCGCTGATCTACTTCTAACTCACGAGAACGAATTGGATAAATCCGAATCCACTGCAAAGGCTTTTCGTTATCGTCTAATAAAATCCCTGCAGTACAAACTGTCTCTTTGTACTTCGTACTTATTGATGGATAAGTTTTGGCTGCAATTAAAATTTTTCTTCTCTGCATTGGAATCAACCCTGCTTTACACATCAAGCTTCTTTGTAGAAGTTGTTTATTTTGTAGAAAAGCTTGTGGAGTTGATTCTACGATGTAAGATTTTCGTGGTCAAGTTGTTGTTGTTTACTTTAAAGAATTGTTTTAGAGAGCTATTGTTTTGTTACATAAATGTTTTTCTTGATCGCATCTATCAAAAAAACATTGCCCAAAACAGAAGTGGGTACATATCAAAACATATAACTCAAAGCATTATAGCTACGTCTTGGATTATAAAAACATTGCCTAAAAGGGATTAAACTAGGCAAAATAGTTGATTTGTATTTTTTATCCTTCAGTCACAAAAATGGCGTAAAATATAGAATTTAACCTAGTTGCACCATATGATACCAACCTTCCATTTCCGCCGTATCATTGGTATCATCTTCAAGAGCTTACGTATGAAAAAGAAGCTAGCTGTTGAGAATCTCTCCAAACTTAAGGAACAATCCATTCTTGAAATTCGCCGAGAACACGGCATCCTTTTGTGAAAAGGAGAATACAAACATTGTGCAAAAACTTACTTGAACAGTCTAAAACTCGCTGTAAACTCAATGCCTCGCAATAAAACCATCACAGATGAAGAAATTCTTGCTGTGGCGCGATCGCTCTTCATCAAAGAAGGAGCGAAAGCTTCGACACGGACGCTTGCTAAAATGGTAGGGATCTCTGAAGCCGTTATTTTCCAGCGATTTGGTACGAAAGAGGAGCTGTTCTTTGCCGCGATGGTGCTGCCAGAAGCGCAACTTGAGGTAATGTTCAACGTTCAACCTGGTAAGAAACAAGTAACGACAAACCTCAAATTAATTAGCTTGCAGATTGTTTCCTACTTCCGTGAGGTGATGCCAGTCTTTTTATCTCTCATCAGTCATCCATCCTTTAATATGCAAACTTTTTTGCAACATCATACGATGCCTGCGATGCAAATCGGAAATGAGTTAACAGAATATTTGACTGCTGAGTTAAATCTAGGGCGAATCTATACAGATAATGCTGCGGTAACAGCAACAGTTTTACTTTCGCACTTACACAATTTAGTTTTGTCTGAAACCATTGGTGCTCATCAACCCATTGATACTGATCGTGCTATTTCTGATGCGATCGCGGTGTTGTGGAACGGGCTAGCTCCGTGAAGCCCTAACGATGACTTTACGGTTTTTGAGAGTAAAAGTAAATGATTACTCTTAAGCTACACACAGAAGTCATCTCTACTAGCGAAAGGAATATTTAGGATTGCTTAATCTGACAAACCAAGTCTTGTCACAAAAAAAGCTTCTCTCTCGTCTTGATTATGTAAGCCTATCTCTAGCTAGGAGCGATCACCATGATTGAAATGATTGACACATTCGTCCGCTTTGACACAGTGTTAAGTCAAACAGCTCCTAAAATTGCCAGTCGTCTACAGCCTGGATTAACAGCCGATGACATTAAGAAGCAAATCGCTGCATTCTCATGGGCACTGCCCCAAGATATTCACGATTTATATCAATGGCACAATGGGCTTTCTGGCACTTCAGAAAAATTGAATTTAGCTGAAAAATTTCTGCGACTCAAAGGGAAATGGCACGGTGAATTAGCAGGGCGAGAGAACGAAGTCCATCTACTATTTGAAGGGCGGCTCATTGTCGCAAAGTTTTTGCCCTTGGAATATGCCCTGGCAGGGCATCGTCATCTCAAGCTTGGTAAGTGTTTGATTAATTTACTGCCGATCGCCATTCTAAATGACAGCAACACCACCATCTATTGCATGATTCGATTAAATGCGGAGCCGCCGACCCTGTACTGTGCGAATGGAACGAACTTGCCTCCGATAAGAGTAACGGAAGTTTTTTTGTCTACTCAGCTTCAATTTACTGGATTAAGTCACTTAGTTGCTTTGTTAACCGATTGTTTTGAACAGGGTGTTCAACCTCCCTCAATTAGCCAGAAAGGTCAGGGGATAAGGGCAATCGACTGTGAAATTGATTCGGTACTGTTTGCCCAACTCCTTCAACAATTTAGAAGCAAGAACATCACGCAATAGCATTAGAGGATGATGTCACAACACAAGGTAGTGTTTCGTCCTTTAAAGGTAGATATCTAAAATGAAACCCTCTGATGAACCTACTCGAAGTTCAATCCAGCGCTCGGCTAGAAAAATCTGTTTCTCGTACCCTCAGTGATAACTTTATTCATGCATGGCAAGTAACGCATCCGCAAGCACATCATCAACGGCGGGATATTGGTAGCCATCCTCCTGCTCACCCTACACAACTATGGACAACGGCAAATTACACTCAACCAGAAGATCGCTCACCTGCCATGACTGAATCGCTGAAAGAGTCTGAGCAACTGATTGAGGAATTGCTGTGGGCAGATCGGTTGCTGCTAGGTGTGCCGATGTATAACTTCAGCATACCTTCTACTTTCAAGACATATTTAGATAATATTGTGCGAGTCAATCGCACCTTTACTTTCGATCCCATCAATCATACCTTTGCAGGCTTAGCGACAGGCAAGAAAGCCTTGATAATTACGCCAAGTGCAGGCAATTTTTCGCCTGGTACGCCATTGGGACATCTGAATTTTTGTGAAACCTATGTGTGCTCTATTCTAAGGTTCATCGGTATTGAGGATACTACAGTTGTCGCTGTACCTCATCAGTTTATGCCTAACGAGCGACAGCAACACATCGAAAACGCACATACACAACTGATGAATTTAGCAGCAAACTGGTAGCGCCTTATGAGCCAATTAAAGATTTTCAATCAATACAGGTCGCTTCTGTTTGCAATCGCCTATAGGATGTTAGGCAGCGTCAGTGATGCTGAAGACATTGTGCAAGAAGCTTGGATACGCTGGCAGAATACCGAAACCATAGTGAAATCTCCCAAGGCATTTCTATCAAAAATTGTGACTCGATTGTGTATTGATCACCATCGTTCTGCCCGTGTGAAGCGAGAACAGTATGTAGGAGCTTGGCTACCTGAACCTTTAGTAACGGAGTTGTGTACGAAGGATAGTGCGGAATTAGCAGAATCTCTTTCCTTTGCGTTTTTAATGCTGCTTGAATGTTTATCTCCTACGGAAAGAGCAGTATTTCTCTTACGCGAAGTGTTCGATTACAGTTACGATGATATTGCCAAAACTGTTGGTAGAAGTGTTTCAAATTGCCGTCAAATTGTACATCGCGCTAATCACCACCTTGTCCTACGCAGACCAGCGATCAGTCTAGATTCTCATGCGAATAATATCCTGCTAGAACGGTTTCTTGACTATTGGAATCAAGGGGATTTGCAGTCGCTCATTACGTTGATGGCAGAAGACATAACTTTCTGGTCAGATGGAGGAGGCAAGACAATTGCAGCCCAGAAACCGCTACATGGTTGTATAAAGGTAGCTCGATTTTTATTAGCAATTCGACGCAGCCAATTAACCCCTACAATGGTTCCTCAAATTGTCACAATTAATGGACAGCCTGGAATCATCAATCTCGTCAATGAAAAGCTCCATAGCGTTTTTAGCTTTGATATTACAAATGAGCAGATCCAGTCAATCTTTGCAGTGGTCAACCCAGAAAAGCTAAAAGGTATTAAGCAGGGGTGCGATCGCATCTCATATTGGTAAACGAATCGCGCCCCTAATCAGCTTTTAGAAACTTTATAAAACCGAACTGGCAGACGGTTGTGGCTCCGCATTCACCGGAAAACTTGTTTCAACTGCGACTGATTTTTGTTTGGGCATCAAGCGTTTGCCAAACTTCGCGTAGACAGCAGGAATAACCAACAAAGTCAGCGCTGTAGAGGTAAACAAACCGCCTAGCACCACAATTGCTAAGGGTTGCAGAATTTCGTTTCCGGCTCCACTGGCGATCGCTAACGGCAGCATCCCCAGTGCGGAAGTGAGCGCCGTCATTAGAATAGCGTTTACTCGCTCCAGAGAGCCGTTGACAATGACATCTTGGAGGTGCATCCCTTGAGCAAACTTGTTGTTGTAGTTGTCTACCAATAACAAGCCATTTCGGACGGCAACGCCGAATAAGGTGATGAATCCGATCAAGGATGCGATCGAAATTACACCGCCAGTCAAGGCGATGGAAACAATGCCACCCACCAGCGCCAACGGTAGATTAATCATAATGGCGATTGTGGCAGAGAGTGACTTCACCGAGAAGAACATCAGTACCGCAATGGCGATCGCAGCTAGGATACTAAATACTAGCAAGTTATTGCTAGCACGTTGTTCCGATTCAAACTGTCCGCCGTACTGGATAAAATAGCCATTGGGCAACTGCACTTTTTGCCGAATTTGAGCTTGAATATCGCTCACCACGCTGCCCAGATCGCGTTCCGCCACGTTTGCTGAAACAACAATCAACCGCGACACATCTTCCCGATTCACCACATTGGCTCCCATACCGTAATCTACAGTGGCGACGGTACTCAACGAAATGGTTTGCCCGGTGGGAGTAAAGAGGGGAATGGCGCGAATGGCATCTAAATTATTGCGAGCATTCTCTGCCAGTGCAACAGAAATATCGATCAGTTGCTGGTTCTCTGCCACTTGTGACACCACGCGTCCATTGAGAGCAGTTTCCACTACGCCTGATAATTGCTCCATACTCAAGCCATAAGTAGCTGCTGCTGCGCGATTGTATTGGATTTGCACCTGACGGATCGGCAGTTGGGGTTCAAGCTGTAAGTCTACAACTCCACCAATGGGCTGGATGATATCCCGCACCTGTTCGCCGATCCGTCGCAGTTCGGTCAGGTCTGGACCAAAGATTTTCACGGCGATCGCGCTTCTTACCCCAGACAGCACTTCATCCATGCGGTGGGAAATAAACCCGCCAATGTTAGGTGCAACACCAGGCAATTTGAGGAACGCTTCACGCAGTTGTTTCACGCTGGCTTCTCGGTCTTGCATCGCCAGGTCGCTGAGTTCCACATCGACGTGTGCCATATTGACACCTGCCCCATCTGCGTCACCAGGAGTGCGTCCTGCTCGCACCTGCACCCACTCATACAAGGGATTATCCTTAAGTGAATTGGAAAGCGCGGTGCCTGCCCGATTAGTCATATCCAGCGAGACGCCGGGGAACAACACCATCGAGTTGACCATCGATTTTTCCTGGAATTCTGGCAGAAACACCCGTCCCAAAGAGGGAATGATCGCAAAAGCAGCAACCAATGCAGCCAGCGCCAAACCTAGAATAATTTGGGGCGATCGCAGCGACAGATTCAGCAGGGGACGATACAGCCGTTCTGCCCATCGTGAAATGAATGTGCCTTGCTGAGGCAGGGTTTGATTCGCCAGCAGAATGGCACAAAGGGCAGGGGAAAGGGTCATGGCGACCAGTGTAGAAGCCGCGATCGAGAGCAAATATGCTAATCCCATCGGCGCAAAAATCCGCCCTTCTACGCCAGTCAAACTGAAGATTGGCGCAAACACGACAACGATAATCACTGTAGAAAAAATCACTGCCAGCCGCACTTCCACAGACGTGTCATACACAACCTGGAACGGGTGCTTGGGATTGCCCTGTGCCTGATTGGTTCGGAGTCCGCGATAGCAGTTTTCCATATCGACGATCGAATCATCTACTACCGATCCAATAGCAACCACTAACCCACCCAGCGTCATGGTATTGATGCCTAAACCAAAGGCTTTCATAAACATCAACCCGATTAACAAGGACAGCGGAATTGCGCTCAGGGTAATTACCGCTGTGCGCCAATTCATCAAAAATAGCAACATAATCACCGAAACGATAATGATGCCTTCAATCAGAGAGCCGCTGACATTGCCAATAGCAGAATCAATAAAATTAGACTGGCGAAACGTTTGCGCTATTTGCACATCAGGGGGAAAATTCGGCTGCAACGATTGCATCACTGCTTCCACGGCTTTGGTGACAGTAGGTGTATCGACATCGGGCTGTTTATTAATCATCAGTACCACCGCAGGCTGCCCATTAAAGCTGGCATCTCCTCGCTTCAGGGCTGCTCCGGTTTTGACTACCGCCACATCTTTAAGAAAAACTGGCTTGCTATCCTGAACTTTCACGACAGATTCTTGCAGATCGGCGATCGATTTCACCTGCCCAATGCCGCGCACCAACAGTTCTTGACCACCGCCAATCAGAAAACCGCCTGGGGCATTAGAGTTTGCGCCTCTAGCTGCATTGGTAACTTCGGTGAGGGAAACATTGCGCGATCGCAGCTTTTCTGGATCAACTAGTACCTGTTCTTGACGCTCATCTCCACCGTAGATTGTGACATCGGTGACTCCTGGCACGGACAAAATTTGATTGCTGAGCGTACTATCGACTAAACGACGCAGATCCATCAGCGACGTTTTTCCCTGTCCATTGACAGTGAAGGCATATTGCAAAATGGTGCCCAATGGCGATGCTAGGGGTGAAATCTCTGGCGAATGCACACCTTCAGGAAGCTGATTTGTCACCTGTTGCAGCCGTTCTGTCACGGCTTGCCGCGCTTGGTAAATATCGGCATCCTGGTCAAACACCACTTGCACCATCGACAGCCCCACCTTGGAGGACGATCGCACAGTTGTCACACCTGGCAAGCCATTCACCGCACTTTCAATCGGTACAGTAATTTGCGACTCTACTTCCTCTGGAGCGAGTCCAGTCGCTTCGGTGTGAATATCGACTTGGGGTGGGGCGAATTCGGGAAACACATCTAGCGGCATTTGGGTGGCACTGAAGACTCCCCAGACTGTCACTAAAATGGCACAGACGACGATGAACCACCGCTGAGCTATCGAGTTTTTGAGCGTCTGATTTAGAATCGAGTTAAACATCTTAAATTAGAAGCCCCCTTTCTTGTTAGAAAAGATGTTCTTCTTTTTGCGACCGCCACTCATAAAGGCGATCGCCCCTACCAACAGCGCTGCTCCACCACCGGCTGCGGCTACAATCCCTATCGGGAATCCGCTCGGTTGCGGAGTCGTTTCACTAGACTGTGAGACGAGATTACCAGCATCATCGTGGCTATGAGGGATTCCTTGAGCATCTGCCTGAGCATGGGCTGTACTAGTTTGGGGAGAGGCGATTGCGGTTGGACTGGCGGCTGCATTGGCAGTTTGAGTTTTGCGCGATTCTGCATAGAGCGACAAACTTCCTTCAGTGACAAGTTTTTCCCCAACTGACAATCCTTGAGTTACCTCGATCAGGTCGCCCTGAGTTGCGCCAGTTGTGATGGGAACAGGCTCATAAAAATTCTCATACTGCACGAAGACGAGTTGCTTACCGTTAGCATCGACCAATGCTGTGATAGGCACCATAACAGCGGCGCTACCATCTGCGGCTGGCTCAATTGGCGTAACCATAATACCCAACATCTGATCGGTTTCAGCATTGACTTGCACGCGCTGAACACCGCCCTCTGCCTGAAATTCATCGCCATGCCCAACGTGAGCAAACCCAACGCTAGGTACACTGATAGCCAAACCAACAGCAATAATGGAACTAATAAATAGAGCGGATTTCATAATACTTCCTCACAAAGACGCGGGGCTAAACCAAAATCTTCCATAGTCTGCCAAAGAGCAGATGAAAATCAGGTGAAATGGCAGCGATTTCTGTAAAATCAAGCTTGTGGTTAATTTCATTGGGGCTATGCGAGTTTTGCTAGTAGAAGACGAAGCGGATTTGGGACTAGCCATTAAGCAAATCTTAGTGAGCGAAAAATACGTAGTAGATTGGGTGCCAGACGGCTCTCAGGCATGGCATTGTCTTGAAAGCCAGTGGACAGATTACACGGTGGCGATCGTCGATTGGCTGCTACCAGAGCTATCAGGGCTAGAGTTATGCCAGCGGCTCAGAATGCACCAAAACCCCTTACCCGTGCTGATGCTCACCGCCCTGGGACAACCTGAAAACCGGATCGCCGGACTCGATGCTGGAGCCGATGATTACTTGGTCAAGCCATTTGTGATGGAAGAACTGCTGGCACGGTTGCGGGCACTTCAGCGGCGATCGCCTCAACTTCAACCCCAAAACCTCAGTATTGGTGCATTCACGCTAGATTATGCCAATAATGCCCTGTGCAGCGAACTAGCTCAGCCTCCTCAAGCGATTCCTTTAACCGTCAAGGAATTTCAAATCCTCGCCTATCTGATGCAAAATCCTAATCGCATCATTTCAGGTAGCAAAATTCGGCATCAACTCTGGGATCTAGAAGAAGAACCGATCAGCAATGTGGTTGCAGCACAAATGCGGTTATTGCGACGCAAGTTAGCCAGCTATGGTTGCAACTGCCCGATCGAAACCATTCCGGGTCAGGGCTATCGATTCAACACAGCCTTGTGAACAGCCGCTATGAACAGCCACCAGCTTTTTCGCCGCAGTCGTGCCCGTTTGGCACTCTGGTATGCGCTTGTCATGGGGATAATTTTAAGCCTGTCTTGGTTCGGGATGTACCGAGCGCTCGTTCAAGCAAACTGGGCAGCACTAGAACGAGAAATTGAGTCGATCGCTGGAACGCTGCATGACAGTCTGGAACCCAGGCTATCTGCTTCAGAAGATCCGGCAGTTGTTTTACAGCGAATTTTTCCCGAATTATGTTTAGTAGGTCAATTTTGTAATATCAGTTCCACCTTGATTCAGCGCCATACAATCGGCATCAGCGATCGGAGTACCTACTACATTCGCTTGTTCGATCATCACGGCAAACTACTTGCTTTTTCACCTAATCAACCGCTGCCACTTCCTCAAACTTTCAACCCTGCTCCGTGGCAAACGTTTCGCACTACTGATAGGACTCGCTATCGCCAATTCACGACAATTTTGCACAGTGCTAATGCGAGACATCAGGCGGCTCAAACAACTAATCATCCATCCTGGGGCTATCTGCAAATTGGACGTACTTTAGCACCCTTCGATGCTGAAACCAGGCGAATGCAATGGACATTTATTATTGGATTCCCTATTGCGCTGGGTTTGGTGGTTATTTCAAGTTGGCGGCTCTCAGGCTTGGCAATGCAGCCCATTTACCAGTCCTATCAGCAACAACAACAGTTTACCGCCAATGCTGCTCATGAGTTGCGATCGCCTCTTGCTAGCTTACTGGCAACTATAGAAGCCATTTTGCGAGTTCCCCAATCAAATCAACAAAATATCCAAATTATGCTGCATACTGTTGAACGGCAAGGACGACGCTTGAGTCATTTGATCGCAGATTTACTCTTTTTGACTAGTCTTGAACAAGATTCGTCATTAAAGCCCTTTCAACCCTGTTGTTTGAATGACCTCATCAACGATTTGACCGAAGAGTTTTTAGAGCTTGCAACGGCATCAGATATTCACCTAACCAGCCAAATTCCTGATTTCGAGATCTACATCCTGGGTAACGAATCGCAGCTTTACCGCTTAGTGTCAAATTTAATTGCCAATGCCATTCAGTACACACCTAGTGGAGGACAGGTGAGCGCGAGTCTCACAGTGCGTGATCGCACTGCCGTAATTGCGGTAAAAGACACAGGGATTGGGATTCCGCTAGCTGAACAAACGCAAATTTTTGATCGCTTTTATCGTGTTGATGGAGACCGCTCTCGCAAAACTGGAGGAACAGGATTGGGGTTGGCGATTGCACTGGCAATTGCCCAAAAACATCAAGCCCATCTCAGTGTTGAAAGTCTAGTAGGACAAGGGAGCATTTTTACTTTAGAAATGGTGATTACAAACCATAGAACATTTAGGCACGATTGAAGCAAAATTTGAAGAATTCTCTTGTTTGTCAAGAATTTTGCTCTTGTAGATGCTCTGAAACCTCCTGATAAAGGCTGATGATATGCTGGTCGGCCAGACTGTAATAGACATTACGTCCTTCCCTGCGATATTTCACCAGGTGTTGCGATCGCAAAATTCGTAATTGATGTGATACCGCAGACTCGCTTACCTTCACAGCAGCCGCTAAATCACAGACACATAGTTCTCGATTCGCTAACGCAGACATCAGTCGCAAACGATTTGGATCGGCCAATGCATTAAAAAACTCTGCCATCTGTTGCGCCTTGTCTACAGGCATAATTTCTGGTTGTACCTGACGCACCTGCTCAAGATGAACGAGATGAGCGTCGCAACTGGGCATATCTTCATTATTCTGAGAAGACTGCGATTTTGGTGACAATTTGCTCATAGGGGTTAAAGTTAGCAGCTAAAAGCAGGGTGCAGGCTCAGTGTGGGTAAATGATTCTCATTCTAACACCTGAAATATATGAAGATATATTCATATATTTCAGAATTCGTGTTAAAGTTCAGAAAAGTTCCTCTGTAACTGCGTAATGAAATCCCTATGAATCAAATTCCGTCGCTTAAAACTCAGCAGATGCAGATCGGCGGCATGGACTGTGCAAGCTGTGCGGTAAAAATTGAAATAGCCTTGGAACGCTTAGCAGGTGTAGTTGAAGTATCTGTGAGCGCTGCAACTGAACGTTTGACAGTCTCCTACAACCCGCAAAAGGTGACTGAGGCAGACATCAGAAATCGAGTGGTGAGGTTGGGATATACCGTAGCAGTTGAGCAGCCCGCATTAAGCCGAACGATGGATATCATAGTGGGGGGCATGGATTGTCCCTCCTGTGTCGATAAAATTTCGACATCCCTCGAAAAATTGTCAGGTGTTACAGAAGCATCTGTCAATTTTGTTACTGGCAAGTTACGGGTCTCCTATAATCCGCAGCAGGTGAATGAAACAACCCTTCGCGATCGCATCACTGCTTTGGGTTATACCGTTATCACTCCCACACCGAAGCCTCACTCTGAGACACACGACCATGAGCACAATCGCGGGCATAGTCATGGCACGGGTGAGTTTAATCTCAAGGCAGAAATTGTTCCTGTGCTTTTAGTTGTGGCTCTTTTAGCTGGAGGAGTGATTTTTGAGGAGTCTTTGCACAACACACCTTATAGTTTGGGAGAATATGCGGTATTCATCCCTGCTTACCTAGTAAGTGGTTGGACTGTATTGAAGGCGGCTGGACGTAATATTTTACGCGGGCAAGTGTTTGACGAAAACTTTTTAATGACCATTGCGACTTTGGGCGCGATCGCCATTCACCAACTCCCCGAAGCCGTCGCCGTCATGCTGTTCTTTCGGGTTGGAGAACTATTTCAAGAATACTCTGTCGGGCGATCGCGCCGCTCTATCAAAGCACTGTTAGAAGTTCGCCCTGATACTGCCAATCTCAAAGCCAATGATACAGTCAAAGTTGTTTCTCCAGAAACAGTCAGGGTGGAAGATATAATTCTGGTTAAGCCAGGAGAAAAAATTCCTCTGGATGGTGAAGTTTTAGAGGGTAATTCGCAGCTTGATACCTCAGCTTTAACGGGAGAAGCTGTTCCCCGCACGGTAAAAACCGGAGAAATAGTTTTAGCAGGGATGATTAACCGGACGGGGTTACTGACTGTTCGAGTTACGAAACTGTTTGGTGAATCGTCGATCGCCAAGATTCTCGATTTGGTCGAAAATGCGACCAGTAAGAAAGCAGCAACGGAGAAATTTATCACTCGTTTTGCCCGCTACTACACACCAATTGTAGTTGTTCTGTCGCTGGCAGTTGCCCTCTTGCCACCTCTATTCATTCCTGGTGCAACTCACGAAGAATGGGTTTATCGTGCCCTAATTCTGCTCGTCATCTCCTGTCCTTGTGGGCTAGTGATTAGTATTCCATTAGGCTATTTTGGTGGTGTTGGCGGAGCTGCTAAACGAGGTATTTTAGTCAAAGGCTCGACGTTTTTAGATGCGCTCACAGATGTTAAAACGGTTGTTTTTGATAAGACCGGAACCTTAACCAAAGGCGTGTTCAAAGTTACTCAAATTGTCACTAAAAATGGCTTTTCCGAAGCAGAATTACTAACGTTAGCAGCTAAAGCTGAATTTCACTCCAATCATCCGGTTGCACAATCGATTCGAGAGGCTTACGGTCAACCCATCGATGATGCAGATGTGACAAATTACGAAGAAATTGCGGGTCATGGCATCCGAGCTAACGTGAGCAATCAAACGGTGCTGGCAGGAAATGACCGTCTCCTGCATCGAGAAAATATTGATCGCGATACTTGCAATGTAGAAGGAACTGTCGTTCATCTTGCGATTGATGGGCGCTATGCAGGCTACATCTTAATTGCAGATGAAATCAAAGAGGATGCGGTTCAAGCCATTCAAGACCTCAAGCGGGTTGGAGTTGCGCAAACAGTTATGCTCACAGGCGACAACAAAGCCGTTGCTCAAGGCATAGCCACGCGTTTGGGACTAGATTCTTACAAGGCTGAATTGCTACCGGAAGGCAAAGTAGAAGAGATCGAAGAGCTACTCAGTCGTTCGGGCAGAGGCAAAGTAGCATTTGTAGGTGACGGTATTAATGATGCTCCTGTCATTGCTAGAGCTGATATTGGCATAGCGATGGGTGGACTCGGTTCCGATGCTGCCATTGAAACAGCGGATGTCGTGATTATGACTGATGCACCCTCCAAGGTTGCTCAAGCTATTCAGGTGGCTAGAAAAACCCGCAAAATCGTACTACAGAACATTATCTTAGCAATGGCAGTTAAAGGTTTATTTATCGTACTAGGAATGTTTGGCGTAGCAACACTTTGGGAAGCGGTATTTGCGGATGTCGGTGTCGCACTTTTAGCAATTCTCAACGCAACTAGAGTTATTCGTTAAGTCACTTAAATTCATCAAGCTTTCTTCTTTCGACACAAAAAATACTATGCCTCGTAAACAGTCAATTCCCTGGATGCATCGCTGGTCGCGTCCCTTAATTGCAGGTATCGCTACGCTTGGGGCTGTAGTCACAGCATATTTAACTTACACAAAACTCACTGGTGATGCAGCGGCTTGTCCGACAAAAGGCTGTGACATTGTACTTTCGAGTCCCTACGCGACCGTGTTTGGTCAACCGCTAGCTTTATTTGGTTTTCTTGCCTACACCAGTATGATTGTCTTAGCGATCGCGCCGCTACTCGTTAGTTCGTCACGAAATCAGATCCGCGCTCAAATCGAGGCTTGGACAGGGCTAATGCTATTTCTCGGCGGCACTGCCATGCTGGTGTTCAGTATCTATCTGATGTATCTGTTGACGTTTGAGATCCAAGCGCCGTGTATCTATTGCATTGCCTCAGCAATTCTTTCGTTGAGCTTATTTGTTTTAGCTTTGCTGGGACGTGATTGGCAGGACATTGGACTACCACTGTTTGCTGGAGGTTTAGTCGCAATACTTGTAGTTGTAGGTACTTTGGGAGTTTATGCAAACATTAATAACCCAGCGATCGCTGAATCTAATCCTACACAACCTTCACCGGGAGGTTACACAATTACGACAACTTCGGGAGAGGCAGAAATTGCTTTAGCAAAGCATTTAGCAAAAGTCAAAGCAATCATGTACGGTGCATTTTGGTGTCCTCACTGCCACGACCAAAAGCAGCTATTTGGACAAGAAGCCGTTCAATATATTTCCTATATTGAGTGCGACCCTAGTGGCATCAATCCGCAACCACAGCGGTGTCAAGCTGCTAACGTTCAAGGATTTCCCACATGGTCGATTAATGGTCAGACCGTGACTGGCGTGCAAACCTTAGAGGAATTAGCTAAATTATCGGGCTACCAGGGACCGCGCAACTTCAAAAATTCGGAGTCACTACAGTCATGAAACTGATTGCTAGCAGATCCGCTCTCATCCACAAATGCAAGCAAGATGAGTTCTTATGAAACGAACAATTATCGATAAAATACAATCAATCATTGTGCTAGCGATCGCCAGTAGTTTGATCGTAGCTAACCCGCAAGTTGTTCAAGCACACGCCGCAAATCAATTGCGCAATAAAGTTGAAGTTAATCAGGAACTCAACGAGCTTTTGCAACAAGGGCGAAAGCTTGTTCAAGAAAGAAATTTCACCAAAGCGTTATCGCTTTATCAACACGCAGTTGAATTAGATCCAAAAAATCCGCAAATCTTTTCTGCGATTGGTTATATCCAAGCTGTTCAAAGTAACTTTCGAGAAGCATCGAATGCGTTACAGCAGGCAATTAAATTGGATCGGGATAACGCCAATTTTCACTACGCCCTAGCATATTCGCTAGCAAAATTGGGAGATAATCCCGCAGCCGCATCTGCCTACCGTCGCAGTATTGCTCTTGCAGCAAATAACGTCAACGCTTATTTAGGGTTAGGTATCGTACTGCTACGTCAACGCGATGACAACGCAGCATTGCAGGTGCTTCAGCGCGTGACAGAATTAGCACCCACAAACACGATCGCGTATCATCTAATGGGAACGCTTCTACTTCAGCAAAAGCGGTATTCAGAGGCAATTGCCAGCCTCCAGCAAGCAGCGCAGATCGCGCCACAAGACAGTACAATTCAGTTAGATTTGGGAATTGCCTGGTTGAATCAGCAACGGATGACAGAGGCAATCGCCGCGTTCGAGCGGGCTGCACAGCTCGATCGGAATAACAGTAAAATCCGGTTACAAATCGGCAAAATTCTCCAGTTGAAAGGTAATCTTGACGAGGCGCTGCGAGCGTATCAACAAGCCGTTGACATTCAACCCAACTTGATGGAAGCACGCAAGGCGATCGCAGATATTCTGTTAGAACAGCAGAATTACTTGATGGCGCTAGTAGCACATCGCCAGGTGATTGCGTTAGTACCGGAAGATGCTAATTCATACTACCATTTGGGAGTTGCTTTGCAAGCACGGGGACGTCTTCAAGAAGCGATCGCTGCCTTTACTCAAGCACGCAATCTTTATCAAAGTCAAGGCAAGAAGGAAGCTGCGCAGAATGTTGAAACAATCTTGCGCCAATTCCAAGTGCAATAGAAGCTTATGACACAAGCCAAAAATTACTACTATCAACAAATCAATTCGGTGGCATCTCAACATGGGCGAAGAATGCAACCAATTCATCTTTTGTGGATTGTTCTGGGGTTGCGGAGTATCTTTTTTCTAGTGGAGTTAGCAACTGGACTTTTGGTTCATAGTTTGTCTCTAATTGCTATTTCAGGACATATGCTAGTTGATGTGCTGTCAATTGTCATCGCTTTGGGTGCAGCTCGACTAACGCAGTATTCATCTCAAAATAATATAGCGATCGCTCCTCAGCAAATCGAAGCTTGGGCAGCACTCCTTAATAGCATAATCCTAATTGAAGTTGCGGCTTTACTCCTCTGGGGCATCATGAGACAAACACAACCACCAGAACTCAGCGCTGGTTTACCTATGTTGGTCATGGCAGCATTAGGATTTGTGGTCAGCGGGATAAATGCCAGCTTGCTTTATCAAGAAAGTCACCATAATCTAAATGTGCGTGGAGTGTTTTTACACGCGATCGCCGATGCAGCTAGTTCAGTAAGCTTAATTTTAGCCGCATTGGCATTGCTTTACTTCAAGTGGCTATGGGCAGATGTCGTTGCCAGTTTACTCGTTGCTGCACTCATTTTCTTGAACGCCCTCTCACTACTGAGAGATAGTCTCCAAATCCTCAAGCCAGAAATGCTTTAATGGCTAAACTTTACCAGACTTTTTCTACGCTTGCCCGCTATCCAGCGGGGGTAAGATTAGGAGTTTTTGTCGTTATTCTACTCCTATTGTGGCTACCTATCGCAGTTCCGATCTATTGGGTCTGGGGTACAAGTAACTTGACAAGCATAGTCACAATGCTTGCGTTGTATGGCGAGTTTATTTTTCTACTGCAACTTTGGGGGCAAAAAGTTCATCGACAAGTTCATCCGCTTGCAAGTCACGGGGTAAGCGGCACCCGCCGCAATGCGTTGGAGTTGTTAAAAGGAGTAGGCATTGGAGTCACAAGTCTTTTGTGCTTATTTATCTTGGAGGGTTTATTGAGTTGGTTAACCTGGCAGTCCTCAACGCAATTCCTACCCAAAATCATACTTGAAGGGTTAGGAGTAGCATTAGGCGTAGGATTTGCCGAGGAGTTATTATTTCGGGGCTGGCTAGTTGATGAGTTGCAATGGGATTATGGTTTCAAAGTTGCTTTATGGATTAGTAGCAGTATTTATGCAACGTTGCATTTTATTAAGCCTTGGGGAGAAGTTTTACGAACATTGCCCAGTTTTCCAGGATTGTTACTTTTGGGCTTAACTTTAGGTTGGGCAAGACAAGTTAGCCAAGGTCATTTGGGTTCAGCAATTGGATTGCACGCTGGTTTAGTCTGGGGTTACTACATTATCAATGTGGCAGAATTAGTGCGCTATTCCCAGCAAGTACCACCTTGGGTAACAGGCATTGATCGTAATCCTTTAGCAGGTGCAATGGGATTATTGTTTCTAAGCGTGATTGCCTTGAGTTTGCGAATTACTTCAAGTAATTAGTTCTACTTCAATCAGAGTAGTCAAGGTTGAAGACTACAAATAATTAATATTCTGATAATCATGAAGTATAAATACAATATCTAGATGTGCCAGTAATCAAGCTAACTTATACTCGTTTGATCCTCGACCTTCATACATAAGTATAAAAGTTGTTTTAGCTACTCTTTCTGAACATTTCATCCTAATTTCATAAACTTTTGCGAAACTATCCCTAGAGCCAATTGCCTTAACAAAATGAGATTACTTTCTATTGCAGAATAGGGGAGCAGAACCAATGCAGCAAGAGGACGGGCATCACAAACATCAGGATCATCCGCAACGAACAACACTTGATCGTCACGACCAACACGGGCACAATCAAGCCGAATCATCATCGCATAGTAAAGATAGAGCGCACAACAAGCACGCTGGACATAGCCCTGAGATGTTTAAATGGCGCTTTTTTATTTGCCTTTTCCTGACTTTGCCGATCCTCTACTTTTCACCTTTGTTTCAAGAATGGTTTGGCTACACTGCCATTCAGTTTCTTGGCGTGAACTTAGTCAGTCCTATTTTGGGAACAGCGATTTATTTCTATGGAGGCTGGGTATTCCTTCAAGGAGCCTTACGCGAATTTCAAAGCAAAATAGGGATGATGACCCTAATAGCCTTAGCAATTACAGTTGCTTATGTCTACAGTTTGGCAGTCTCTTTAGGGCTACGTGGAGAGCCTTTTTACTGGGAACTCGCAACCCTAGTAGATGTAATGTTGCTTGGTCATTGGATTGAATTGGTTTCAGTGCAGGGAGCAAGCCGTGCTTTGGAACATTTAGCAGATTTAGTGCCTTCTGTTGCACACCGACTAGTAAATGGTCAGATTGAGGATGTATCTGTAGGTGAATTGGCACAAGGAGAGCAAATTTTGATCCGCCCTGGGGAACAAATACCGATTGATGGTGAAGTAAAAGAAGGCGTGTCAAGTGTTAACGAAGCATTTCTCACAGGCGAATCGCGTCCTGTTACTAAACAGGCTGGTGATGAAGTCGTAGCAGGAGCCGTAAATGGAGAAGGCGCATTGACTGTAGTAGTGACGCGAACAGGCGAGCAAACAACACTTAGCCAGGTGATGCGTTTGGTTGAGGAGGCGCAATCTTCGCGAGGGCGGTTTCAAGCACTTGCAGACCAAATTGCTTACTGGTTAACCTTGATTGCAATTGCAATTGGTACCTTGACGTTAGTTATTTGGCTGATGCTAAATCCAGATCCAACTTTTGCAATCAATCGCAGCGTAACAGTATTAGTCATCACCTGTCCTCACGCTTTGGGTCTGGCAATTCCTCTGGTTATGGTTAATGCAACATCAATGTCTGCTAAGAATGGTATTTTAGTACGGAATCGAGAAGCCTTCGAGCGAGCGAGGAATATTAAAACAATTGCTTTTGATAAAACAGGCACTTTGACTGAAGGACAGTTTGGAGTACAGCGAATTTATGCTCAAGATATCAGTGACTTAGAAGCACTTGCGATCGCCGCCGCTTTAGAATCGCTATCGGAACATCCGCTAGCACAGGCAGTCGTGGAGGAAGCAAACAATCAGCAAGTGAAACTTCCGAAAGGAAGTGAGTTTCAATCGGTGACAGGCAAAGGAATAGAAGGTGTTGTTAACGGTAAAAGCTATCGAGTCGGGCGTTCAGAGTGGGCAGAAGAACTGGGTTTGATGTTTCCTACTGAGTTGCAAGCAGGATTAGAGAAAATTGAAGCGCGTGGAGAAAGCGCGATTGCACTACTAGACAATAGTCAGGTTCTTGCGATATTTGGGCTAGCTGACAAGATCCGCGAACGCGCGCGCGAAGCTGTTCAACAGCTGCAAGTCATGGATGTTCAGGTCGTAATGATTACCGGAGATGCCGAAGCTGTGGCAAAAACTGTTGCAGCGGAACTGAACATCGAGCAATATTATGCGCGTGTTTTACCTCAAGATAAAGCAGCAATCATCCAGCGGTTAAAAGCAAAAAGCCCAACGGCATTTGTTGGTGATGGAATTAATGATGCTGCCGCTTTATTTAACGCAGATCTAGGAATTGCAATTGGTGCAGGGACAAATGTAGCAATAGAATCAGCTGACTTGGTGTTAGTTGAAAATGACCCGCTTGATGTAACGTATACACTTCAACTTGCTAAAGCAACTTATAACAAGATGATTCAGAATTTGTTTTGGGCTACTGGGTATAACGTAGTTGGAATTCCATTAGCGGCTGGAGTTGCTGCCCCTCTAGGTATTCTACTCTCACCGGCATTGGGAGCCGTGTTCATGAGCCTTTCTACTGTAATTGTGTCAATTAACGCGATGTTGTTGCGCCGAGTCCAGTTAACCTAATTCGACCGATGCTCTCGGTCAGTTACAAGCCCCATTCCCCTGTGGGTAGGGCGGTTGACTTACTCAAGTCCTCCAGATTGCGGATCTGAACTAGCTGCGCGCTGTAATCTTGCTAACGCCCGATTGTAGTCTAAAATTGCCGTGACGCGATTGCCTTCGGCGTTGGTGAGGTCGTTTTCTGCATCGATGACTTCGGTTTGCGTCCCGACTCCGGCTTGGAAGCGTAAGCGTGCTAATCGCAATGCTTCGCGTGCTTGTTCTAATGCGACCGATGCAGTTTGAATGTTTGCTAAGTTTGATTGAAGCGTGTTGTAAGCTTCTTCCACTTCAAAACGGACTTGGTTGCGCGTGTCGGCAAAATTTGTCTCGGCGATCGCAATATTAGCTTCTTCTTGTCTTGCTCTAGCGCGGGCGGCTCCCCCATCATATAAATTTAACGACACGTTGGCTCCCAGCGAGTAACCATCTGCTAGACCAGCTCCATCATCAAACACATCTAGAACGTTATAACTTGTCACCAAACTGACGCGTGGTCCTAATTGAGATAATGCCAAGCGTCGCTGTGCTTCACTGATATTGCGCTGTACAAGTTGCTGTTCGAGTTCTGCACGATTGCGAAACGCCAGCACAATACTGTCTTCTAGAGGCAAATTCCATAACCCTGAGATTTGCACGGGGTCAGCCGCAGAAACATTTACCAATTGTGCGATACTCAGTCGCGATGCTAGCTGACGACGACTTGTTTGTTGTTGACCCAACGCATTAGTTAAATCTTGTGTAGCGTTTGCTAACTGTACTTCCGCTTGTAGTACAGCAAATCGAGTCCCTACTCCTGCTTGCTCTAACGCTTGGGCATCGCGTAAACTCGCTTGAGCATTGGTGACAGCAGATTGATTGATCCGGACTAGTTCATCAGCTGCTTGCAAATTGTAGTAATCATCTGCAACATTCAAACGCAACTCTTCTGTAGCTTGCTCTAGCTGCAATTCACTCAAGCGCACTTGTTCTTCGGCGGCACGAATTCGCGAACTTCTTTCGCCGGAAGTATAAAGGTTGTAACTCAGTTCCGCTGTTCCACTGAGCACGGTGCTGATTGAACCTTCGTCCGTTTGGGGAATGCCTTGATTTTCTTGAATACGTTGCTGCAACTCCGATTGGGCTGAGCGCGAGCGCGAAATTCCTGAATTTACACCGACACTAGGATACAATGCGGAGCGTGCTTCGCGTAGTGCTGCACGACTGCGTTCAACTGTGAGTCTGGCGACTTGTAACTGTCGATTGTTTCGCTGTGCCAGTTCCAACGCTTGTTGTAGTGTGATTGGCTGCGTACCCTGGACGCGTACTTCTTCCGGTCGTGTAGGAAATTGTAGTGGGTTGGGATTGGGATTGAGATAATTTGGAGCTTCTGTTGATAACCCTGGACTAGGGGAGCTACTGGGAGTAGAGTTTAAATTGTTTTGAATTGGAGTGCTTGTACGCACTGGTACTATTACATCTTGTAGTTGCTTAGAAAATTCGTTTGCCTGAGATTGAATACTCTGACTCGAACTATCAATGTTTTGCTGAGTAATTGATAAAACGTTTTGAGACCTACTTGGCTCAATGTTTCCTAAAGCCGTTACTGTGCTTATACTTACAGCTATAAAATAGCGAGTATAGCTCAAAATATTAATTCTCACTCCTTTTCATCCTACTTATTGATAGTTTTCGATCAGTTTTTTATGAATTAATACGCAAGCGATCGCATAGAATCTTGTCCATTAAGACTGTACTAGGTATTTCGCTACTGTAGATTTCTAAATAAGTAATTGGTAGTGCAAAGAACAAGATACGTTGTCCTGGAAAAATAACTCGTTCAAACCAGCTACTAATTGGGTTGGCAATCCGCAAAATTTGAACTTGTCTTGTAGTATTAACATAGCCACAAAGAATTTGTTCAAAGCGTTCATCAAATAAAGCAGCAGACATTTGAGCCATAATTGTTAGTATTAAATAATGGCTTTTTAGTAAAAATACTACTGTTTAGTCAGCTTAAGGTTTGAAAATTGATTGATTATTGAAGGCAACTGAATTATAAAAGTGCTACCTTTACCTAGTTCACTCTGCACCTGTAAGCTACCTCCGTGTGTTTGGACGATTGCTTGCGCGATCGCCAACCCTAACCCTGAACCACCTGTATGACGAGCGCGATCGCTACTGACGCGATAAAAGCGGTCGAAAATCCGTTTTTGCTCTAAAGGTGCAATGCCAATACCTGTGTCTTGAACTTGAATAATTCCATGGCGATCGCTGTAATTCAAAGCAATATTCACTTGACCATCTGTAAGGGTGTATTGAATAGCATTAACAATAATATTAGAAACCAAGCGATACAACTGTTCCTCATCACCGATAACTTTTATCTGTTGATGCACCCTTGCCTCATAACTGATTGTTACTTTAGCTGCGATCGCTAAGGCCGCAAGTTCTTCGACTAAATCGCTAACAATATCATTCAGATAACAAATTTGGCGTCGTATTGGTATGGGTTGTCGCTCTATACGAGCAAGTAGTAGTAAATCAGCAACCAATGTCGTGAGCCGCCGATTCTGACGCTCAATTGTGCGTAAGATATTCCGTGCTTCTGATTCAGGTAAGTTAGGCATTCCCGATACTGATTCTACCGTTGCAGCAACTGCTGCTAAAGGCGTTCGCAGTTCGTGAGCAACATCTGCGGTAAACTGTTGAATTTGGCTGTATGATTCGTAAATGGGTTGCATTGCAAATCCTGCTAACCACCAACTCGCACTGCCTACTAAAACCATAGCAAGTGGTAAACCCAGCAATAAAACTAGTTTCACATTAGCAAGGTAATTATCGACATCGTTGAGACTTCGTCCCATCTGCATATATCCCCAAGGGCGATTGTCTTGCGTGTGCAGTGGTAAGGAAATTTGATGATAGCGATTTCCTTTAGTATCTTGAACTGTTTGCCAAGTGATCTCTCCTGAGGTAGTAGGTAATCCCTCTGGCTGAAACCCCGCCGTAGTAACGGTCTGTCCCGCCGTGTTTAATAACTTTATAAAGTAATCGCCTTGGTGAATAGCTCCAAGGATATGTTGTTGCGGCTTCCGCTCTGGTAAGAGTTGCTGAGCAGTTGGTTCTACACGTCCAGGCTGCTTTAATACACTTTCAACACTATCATGTAATGTTCCAGCAACTGACTCTAGTTCTCGATCTAAAGTTTGCCAATGGGCATGAACAAGCGCTTGGTATAAACCCAGCGCACATATACTTAAGACTAAACCCATCGCAGCAGAGTAGCAACCTGCTAACTTCCAACGAGTCAGATAAAAAAGCTTATTTTGGTTCATGGGTTGCATTTAGTCGATATCCCATGCCGTGTAGAGTTTCAATCAAACCATCATTTCCAAACTGACCTAATTTACGTCGCAATAAACGCATCTGAGCAGCTACTACATTGCTGGTTGGCTCGGCGCTTACTTCCCACAATTGATGACGAATTTGCTCACTGGTAACAATTTGGTTGGAATGCTTCATGAAATACTCTAGCAGTTGAAACTCCTTTGTTGTTAGAGGAACCACTTGTGCATTAGTTGACTGATTCTGAATACTAACTGTGCGCGTAGTGTAATCTAAGCTAAGGCTACCTACTTGAAGTTTTTGGGGTGAAAGTTGAGGCGATCGCCGCTGCAATGCTCGCAATCGTGCTAGCAATTCTGCCATACCAAATGGTTTGACGAGATAATCATCTGCTCCAGCGTCTAATCCTGCAACCTTATCTTCCATGCGATCTTTAGCTGTAAGCATCAACACTGGTAAACAGCTACCCCGAAGTCGTAACCGCTTGCATAGTTCTAAACCAGATACTCCTGGAAGTAACCAATCAAAAATGGCTAGTGTATATTGTGTCCACTGACCATCTAAATAGTTCCACGCTTCAGTACCATTCAAAACTAAGTCAACTATGTATCTTTCCTGATTTAGAGTACGCTTGATTGCACATCCTAAATCTGGTTCATCCTCAACTAACAGCACTCTCATAACACTCAATCATTTTCAATAAGTATTACAGTATACAAATTTGTATCTGCTTAAGTAATTGTAAGGTTTATCCTTAAAGATAGATTGACACAAGATTATGAAATCAGAATGAAATATTAGTGGAAATGAGGATGTTAAGATAAATTAAGCGAGACAGCCTTAAGTAAATCGTTTTCAGAAAATTTGCGAAGTTCTCAAGGCTGTAGAAAATCATCTTAATAACAGCTAGGGAAGTTTATGCTTCTTCTAGGTGGTACTATTTATTTTTCATCTGCTACACACTCCATAATTTGTTGTTTGCTACAACTCTTTAATATTGTCAAGCCTCAGAAAACATTGCTACAAAACGTCTATATTAACAGTTATTCATGGCACGGATCCCTACTCTAGTAGCACCACCTGTAGGCTCTGCTATAGACGCAGATTGACACATTTTCCGACGATGAGTTTTTGTAAATTGCTGGGAGCCTTTGTTACATCGCTCTATGGCTTGAAGCCGAATTCTAGTAGCACCTCCGCTAGGTTCAGCTATAGGAATATTTTGGCATGTTCTTGCATGAGAACTACTTGTATTTGCAAAAGCAGTAGGCTCAAAAGAAACTATACCTAGAAAAAGTGTAGTTCCGAATACTATCAACAGTTTATTCATGACAAACCTCTCTAATGTATTGGTGTAAGTTGTGAAAACACAACTTAATCTTTGACTATTTGAGTTGTAAGAGATAGTTTTACCAATCAGAAGTAACAACTAAGTAAAATCTGAAGAAAACTACTCCATGTAATTGAAAAATACATAAAAGTTCATTAGAAATGTTTACTTTCTCTTTCTAAATTTTATGTAAATTGAGGTTCTTCACCTCTTACTTCTCTATCTTTTAAGCAGCAATCTACTACTCATAAGTTTGGATTTGAGCTGTACCAAATAGAACATCTTCTTCCATATTTTGATTTTTGCCACTTACCGAATAACGCCAAGTTTTTCTGTATCCAGGAAATGGAGTTTGGACTCCTTTCATCGAAACTGTAAGAATTGTTTCTGGAGATACTGGTCGAGAAAAAGCGACAGTAGCTTTTTTGTCATTGATAGAAACATCAGCATCTAATTTCTTGCCAGATTGATCCGTAACTTCAACTCCTCGCCTAATCTTAACGCCCTCTGGTAAATCTATTGAAATTTGTGATAAATCGCTCCCTTGAACGTGTAGTTTAAAATGATGCATAGCGCTTAAAGCGCGAGCATCATTGGGATGTGCATTGCTATGAAAGAGATGAGAAAAAGATGTTTCACCTGGAACTCCCTCCGCAAAAGCAGCTGGGACTGAATATATACTCAATAAAGTCAAAGTAGTAAGCGAAATTAGTTTTTTCATTGAAATTGCCCTTTGGAATTCAAGAGAGAAAATCATATTCTTCTTATTTACTATCCTGACAGGTAATAATGAAATTAGAATGAAATATATACACTAGATAAACAAAATGTTTATGCTTTATCAAAGCACTTTAAACTTATCGCATCAAAGCATTAATAATGATTGAATACATAATTTAAAGAATCTATACTTGAGAACCACTAGCTAAGCTAAATAAAGAAACTTTAATTCATTCTTATTAAGAAATATGTATCCCTCAAAAATATTATGACTCTTGAGGTCTAATGAAGCAATAAGGGAAATGCTTTTCACTTATCTTATGATAGATTGTCTCTACTGAAAGAAAGTATTGCTCAAGACAGCAAAAAAATCAGTATTCTCAAAGTTTGAAAAATGCGAAGTTCCTATACGATTTTTGCTTCTGCACTTGGATTTAATGCCTATTAGAGCTTTAGAATGATATATTTTGATAGAAAAAAATAGGCTTTTCGCTTGTACTTGAGTAGCACAGTGGAAAAGCCCAATGTTGCATTAAGGGTGTAAGTGATTAAATACTATTATACGAACATGAAAATGAAATTAGTATGAAATACACTACACAACAGTCATTTTTTTTGAATTCGTAACTATTAGTATAATAACCAGCACATATCTACCTAAAAATTAGTAGCAACAAATTGATTATCATAGTCAAATTGATTTCAGGTTTATGTTAAGTTGGTTTTAGAAAAGCTGACAATAAAATAAACTTCTCCTACTAAAAGGCTTTTTATGAGATAAGCATGACGGGTAACATTTACTTTTTTAGACCTGAGCATCACTTCAGGTCTAAAAAGTATAAGTGTAATGCCATCAATACGTTTGAATTCTAGCCATACCAATTCTTATGTCTTCGGTCATTCCTGTCTTCCTTGCATAAACTGGGTAAAGCCATACACGACCAAGCAATGATAATTGCGATCTAACTCCTTTCATAGAGACTGATAGCGTTGTACCTGTACGTATAGGTTGTGAAAAAGCGATCGCAATCTTCCTATCGTTGACAGAAATCGTATTATCAATTTTTTTGCCAGATTCATCAGTAACAACAATGCGATCGCTTACTTTCATTCCCTTTGGTACATCAATAGTAAGTTGTGACAAATCACCACCCTGAACGTGTACTTCAAAATGATGTGTTGCAGATAAACGAGCATTGTTGGGATGTGCTCCACTATGAACAAGATGAGAAGCTTTCGCATCACGTAAAACTCCTCCTGCTAAAGCATCTGGAACTGAAGACGCGATCGCGATTGTAAAAACAGTAGAGAAGATTAATTTATTCATTGCAAAAGTCCTTAAGCAGTTATATTAGTAAACTCCTTATTTAATAGCTTGACATTACCAAGTGAAATTAAAGTGAAATATTAAACATTTAGAACTACAATATATTACTTATTTTGTATTCTGTTTATTTTCAAAGCAATTAATAATACCAATAATTCAACTAAGTAGTATTTAATTGAGGTTTTATCATCAAAATGATTTGTTATAGTCTATATTAATAATCTTCTTCCTTTATTATAGAAGAGAAAATTTTTAAAAAAATAAACCCAAGTGAATTAGGAAATGTTATAGTTTAGTCTAATGCTTTATTTCAAGAAACATTAAGAACTCCTCTAATTTATTTTTCTTATTAATTTAATTCAGAATAATTTTAATAGTTTAGTTAGTGTCCTTGTCTGTTTTGTATTATTGATGGCAAGGACACATTTCAGTCTAATTGTGTTTAGAATTCAAAGGTAGTCCGAATTGTTCCAACATAGATTGTGTCATTATCATTGTTATGTTCTGGATTGAAAATTACAAATGCTCCTGGAGTAATTGAAACATTTTCTGTGAGTTTAAAACGGTAAAAACCTTCAAGATGATAAGAGGTATTTTGATCCTCTATCAGATCGCTATCGACTACCTTCGGTGGTTGACCAAAGATAATAGAAGCAAGATTACCTTCTTTGCCCAAATCTGGAAAAGAAACCGCCGCAGCCCAATTAAAAATCCTGGCTTCATTTCCCTCAATAACACCTAAACCACTAGCTTGTGCTTTAGCCCAGGTATAACCAGCCCAACCTGATAAAATCAAACCTTCACCTACTCCTAACTGTGCTTGTGCGCCAACAGAATCAGCTGAAGTTGCAACTCCTAATGGGTCTTGAGCAATGCCACTACCTGTACTGCCTGTGAGATTGACCTCACCCCCAGGCGCATAAGAACGGACATAAGATAAACCTAGTTTAAAATTATTGGTTGCATTAAAGACTACATTGGTGAAAGCTGCATATGCACCATCAGAAAGACCAGCCTTTTGACTAGGGTTACTAGCAAAATCAGTTGGGACTAAATATCCAGCAGCTAAAGTAAAGGTGTCATTTAGCTTAAAGTCAAACGCAAGCCCTGAACTGTCATCTGGTATTCGCAAAACTGGATTGAGACGACCAAAACGGGAAACAGCCCCATCACCACTACTATAGAAAGGGCTGACTACATCAATAAAATCTCTTGGTTCAAAACTGTTGAGTGCAAGAAAGACTCTAAACTGGTTGTTGAGTGGAAAACGGTAAAAGAAGTCATCAATAATAACATCATTACCTTCGTCACCATCAAATCCCAAGCGGGTCATTGAGGTACCAGTTTCTCCAGTGTTGTTATCAATATTACGAGCTTGTAAACGAGTTCTTAAAAGATCTCTACCAGTAAAGCTAGTATCAAAGTTTAATCGCGCGCGGACAGCAGCAATGGTATTGTACTCTAAGTCACTTCCACCAACAGCTGAATCACCAAAAACATCAGCTAAGCCAAATACAACTTCCCCACCTAACTTGGTAGTAGTAGAGAACTGATTAGCTTCTAGTTCGGCTGTTTGTGCTTCTAATGCATCCACGCGACCGCGCAATGTGGCTAGTTCTGCTGAAAATTCTTCTTGTAATCGCTGTAAAGTTGCTAGGTCTTCCCGATTCACTGCGTCTGCAGTTGCTGTGGCAATGAGTTCGTTTACTCGGTCTAAACAAGCATTTAAACCAGCAGCAAATTCATAGCGCGTCAAAGCCCGATTGCCCCTATAAGTACTATCAGGGTACCCAGCAATACAGCCATAACGTTCTACTAAAGATTGCAGTGCCTGGAATGCCCAATCGGTGGGTTGTACGTCAGATAATTGAGAAACTGATGTAACTTGAGCTAGTGCATCCAAAGCTGAGGGATTTTCGATAGTTTGATAAGTATTAGCTAGCTTTACATCTGGAGGTTGAGGTCTGGAAGAAGACAAGATATCTTCTGAAACACTTTTGATAGAAGAAGTAGTGCTTGCTACAAAAACTTGTGGATTGATAGAGTTTTGTTTTAGTGAAGTGCTATCTTGAGTTGTAACAATAGTAGAAGAGTTAGATACTAACGCCCTCACAGGTACTTCACTAGCTTGAGTACGTTCAAGCAAAAGAAATATAGCACTTAAGAGTGTTGGGCTTAGTTTTAAAACACTCCAGAAAAGTTTCTGCATAATTTTGCTCACACCAAAGAATCTTTTAATATAAATAATGACAGTTAATTATGAAATTAAGATGAAATGATATTCTAAAAAAAATCATAAATATTCAGAGGATTTCATAAAGAGGAGTGAGGAAGACGTTATCGCTTTTGGCTATTTGGCACTTCGTTCACCAATACAATACATCTTTACTCGTTTAGCACTACCTACAAAGAATAAATACGAAATATATTATAAAATCTTAATGAGAATAAGACTTGATTTTTCAATTTATTAACGATTCAGTGACTATACATATTCTCTATTTTTTAATATTTATTGTTGAAAAGCATAACTTACTCGAAAAACTTTACTAATTAAGCTAGCTTTCAAGTAAAGAAGAGTATATTTTATTTTAACAGTACAGTTATACCCTATAGATTCTTAATATAAAAACAACAATCTCGAGTAGAATAGTAAAACAAAGGACAATGTTTTTAAATCTATAGTTAAGTATATATCAGCGTATTACATATGGGATTTAATATATTTATTGATAAAACTTAAAAGGAAAAAGTAGTTCGGAGTGTTCCTATATAAATAGTATTATTAGCTTTGTTATGTTCTGGATTAGTGATAACTAGTATACCTGGAGTGATTCCAATATTTTTAGTGAGTTGAAACCGGTAAAAAGCTTCTAGATGCAAAGATGTATCTTTATCTTCACGTAAATTAATTTCATTACTTGTGACTTTGGGTGGTATACCAAGAACAATTCCTGCTAAGTTACCTTCTTGAAAAAGGTCTGGAAAAGCTAAAGTAATAGCATAGTTCAATATAGTTGCATTGGCTCCTTCGTTAGCTCCTGAAATAGCTTCAGTTTGAACATAACCAACCCATCCACCGACTGCCATCTGAGGACTAATCTGAAAGCTTGCTTCAAAACCATAAGAATTAGCTATATTGTCTGCTCCATCAAAAGGATCGTTAGCGTATATGCTTCCAACTCCTACATTACTGAAACCGTTGAAAGAGCGCACATAAGTTAAACCTAAATTGATAGCTTCAACTGGTCGCAAGGTTAGCTGAGCGATCGCCCCATAAGAGCCGCCAGTTAGCCCGGAGTTAGGATTGCTAGCTTCGGTAGCAAGATAGCCTAGTGATAAACTAGCCGTGTTACTAAAATTATATGTTACGCCAACTCCTGCACCAAAACTACTTTGCCAGTAAATGGGGTTGCGGTTGCTGAAAGCAGAGATTGAACCATCTCCTGCACTTCCTAAAAAAGGATTTATTGTATCTACAAAATCACTTAAAACTCCACCGTATGGCTCAACCAAAACATTTAAGCGTTCTCCAATAGGAAATTGATAGGAAAGATAAAACAACCCAAAATCATTTTCGGTAGATCCACCAGTATCTTGCTCGTAAACCAGTCGTGCCATTTTGCTTCCAGTAACGTCAAGAAAATCTGGAAAATTATTGCCGTAAACTGAAACAATGAGTGCGTCTTGTCCAGTAAAACTAGTTTCAAGATTCAAAATTGCTCGTTGGCTAAACGAGAGGTTACTATCAACATCGCTAACTGAACTAGTTGAGACATTAGAAGGAATAGCTTTGTTATTTCTAGACGCTGTACTAAGAGCAAATATAACTTCTCCATTAAGCTTAGTTGTAGTAGAAAATTGATCTGCTTTCAATTCTGCTGTAGCTACTTCTAGTGCATCTACTCGATTCCCTAAAACAGTAAGTTCATCTGCAAAATCTTCTTGTAACTTTTGTAAAGTGGCTAGATCTTCTTCAGGAAATAGCTCGGCTTTTGCAGTTGCAATCTGTTTATTGACTCGTTTTAAACAAGTATCTAAACTAGCAGCAAACTCATATCTGTTTAATACGCGATCACCACGAAATAGATTATCTGAATACCCTGCAAGACAACTATACCGTTCGACTAATGTTCGCAAAGCTTGGAATGCCCAGTCACTTGGCTGTACGTCAGATAGTTGCGAGACTGAAGTGATGGGAGCTTTTTGAGCTACTAAATTCTCAGAAAAGCTATAAACTTTAGTATGGTAAATAGTGTCGGATTGAGCCATTAAAGTAGAAGCTTGTGCGACTTGTCCACCCAGATCGTTTGTTGCAAACGCAGGTAGAATTGGGGCAAGCGCTCCAATTACGCAAAATATCCCCAAGTTTATATAAGCTTTTTCCACTCTACTTTATGCCTCACTCCTAAAAATTAACTTTCAATTATTGCTATTGAGTAGCAAATTGAAAATTAAGACAAATAATCAACTAATAAGATAAATAATCAACTAAAGCTCTAAACTTTGATCTCTATGTACTGCCAGTCAAGTTTTAGCGATTAAAGGTAAATCTACCGTTCACTTTCTCGCCCTTAATCTCAGAGAGAACGACAACTTGATGTTCTCCAGATGTCTGCCCAGGGAGCAAAGCAGCGTAGTGTTTTCCTTCAGCATCATAACTAAGAGGAAGCTCCTTCTGACTTCCGTCAGGAAGTTGAACTTGAGCAGTTACATTTGCATCGGATATTGCTTGATGATCGTCACCTGTTTGCAGATAGAAATCGATGTGGGTACCATTATTTTCGGGTACAGCTTCAAATTCTAAGTGATAAGGACCTGACTCGACAACTTGGCGACCTGTATTGCTACTATTACTGCCTGTATTTACTGTTGCTTCTGGAGAGGTTGTAGAAGGGTTTTGGGCAGTTGTTGCAGTAGGAGATGATGCCGTACTAGTTGGAGAATTTGCTGTTTGCGTACCGTTGCTGCAAGCTCCCAGAAAGATAAATCCTAAACTACCTATAATAAGTAAACTTGACTTGAATAACTTCATTTACTTTTCTCCTTTTTAATAAGATTAAATTTGTTGGTGATGTGTTACACTTTGTGCGTTAAAGCCTTCAGTTTGAATTGTTTGCTTTATTTGCTTCGGAACCAAAAGTCTACTAAATTGAGAATACAAAGCCGGTAAAACTAGTAAAGTTAATGCAGTAGAAGTAAACAATCCGCCCAAGACAACAACAGCCAAAGGTTGTAAAATTTCTTTACCAGCCCCGCTACCTATAACAAGTGGAACCATACCTAAAGCTGAGGTAAAAGCAGTCATCAAAATTGCGGCTAAGCGCTCGGTTGACCCTTCAAGTAACACTTTTTTTATTTGCATTCCTTGTGCCAACTTAGCGTTGTAATTTTCTACTAGTAATAGCCCATTACGTGTCGCTACTCCAAAAAGAGTAATGAACCCTACCATTGATGCTACAGAGAGGATTCCACCACCCAGAGCAACGGAGAAAATGCCCCCAACTAAAGCTAGAGGTAAATTAACCATAATCATTAACATAGCTGGTATTGATTTGACAGCAAAGTACATAAGAACAGCTATGATAATAAGAGCAACCGTGCCAAAGACAAGTAAGTTTTGGCTGGCTCGCTGTTCGGATTCAAATTGACCACCGTACTGGATAAAGTAGCTCGACGGTAGTTGTACTTGTTGTTTGATGTTTGCTTGAATATCTTCAATAACCGAACCTAAATCTCGCCCAGCTACGTTGGCAGAAACAACGATTAAGCGCGAAACATTTTCTCGATTGATTGTATTTGGACCAGTGCCATAGTTAACTTGAGCTAATTGAGCGAGAGGAATTTTTTGCCCTTCGGGAGTATCTACAAGTAAGTTACGAATCGTATCTAGGTTGTTACGCGAATCGGCTTGCAGCCACACCAACAGATCGAACAGTTGTTGTTCTTGCAATACTTGAGAAACAACTTTACCATTCAAGGCGGTTTCAATCATTTCTGAAAGATTGCCAACAGTAAGACCATAGCGCGCAGCAGTAGCACGGTCAAATTGAATTTGTACTTGTTTAACAGGAACTTGCGGCTCTAACTGCAAATCGACAACACCTGCAATGTTGCTCATCGCTGTTTGCACTTCAGCGCCAATGCTACGTAATTCATCGAGTTCCGGACCAAAGATTTTGACTGCGATCGCACTTCTTACCCCAGATAATACCTCATCCATGCGGTGCGAAATAAAACCTCCAATACTCGGTGCAACTCCAGGTAATTTCGCAAATTCTGCTCTTACCTTCTCAACCGTCGTTTCCCGATCTTTCATTCCTTCGTCGCTGATTTCAATATCAACGTGTCCTAAGTTGACACCACCTGCATCAGCATCTCCTGGGGCGCGTCCAGCGCGTAACTGCACTGATTCAAATCGCGGGTCATCTTTAAGCGCATCTTGAATTGCTAAACCTGCTTGATTGGTAGCTTCTAAAGAAGTGCCAGGATAAAGCAACATGGCATTAACAAGCGATCGCTCCTGAAATTCTGGTAAAAATACCCGTCCCAAGGACGTTAAAATAATTAAAGAAGCAATAAACACCGCAACTGCGCTAACCAAAATAACACTAGGAAAATTTATCGAAAACTTCAAAAGTGGACGATACAATCTTTGGGAAAAGCGCGAAACCCAGGTGTCATCCTCCGGTAATTGCTGCTTAGTTAACAAAATGGCACACAAGGCTGGTGAAAGTGTCATTGCTACTAATGTAGAAGCAAAAATCGACACTAAATACGCCACACCCATCGGCGCAAAAATCCGACCTTCGACTCCTGTAAGAGTAAAAATTGGCGCAAATATCACGGCAATGATTACCGTAGAAAACAGTACGCTGACACGTACTTCTACTGAAGTGTCATAAACAACCTGAAACGGATGAACAGGAGTTCCTGCTAGTTGATTTTTCCGTAACCCTCGGTAAGCATTTTCCATATCTACAATTGAGTCATCTACCACTGAGCCAATTGCTACGACTAATCCTCCCAACGTCATTGTGTTGATGGCTTGACCAAACAAGTTGAGGATGATCATCCCGATCAGCACCGAGAGTGGAATAGCGCTAAGCGTGATCATGGCAGTGCGCCAATTCATCAAAAATAGCAGCAGGATAATGGAAACAATGATGATTCCATCTCGCAAAGAACTTTGAACGTTTTCAATCGCATCATCAATAAAATTTTGTTGCCGGAAAGTAACCGTAAACTTGACATCTGATGGTAAGCTGGTTTGAAGTTCTGCCATTGCGGCTTCAATTGCCTGCGTGACAGTTGGGGTATCAGCTTGGGGTTGTTTATTAATCATCACAACAACTGCCCGCTGACCGTTCAAACTACCATCACCGCGCTGCAAGGCGGCACCAATTTGCACGTCAGCCACATCACCTAACAAGACTGGCGTACCGTTGCGAGCAGTAACTACCGATCGCTGCAAGTCTTCGATTGTAGAAATTCGACCAATACCCCTAATTAATAATTCCTGGTCGGGACTGACGAGAAATCCTCCTGCGGCATTTGTATTCGCTGCTGCTGCCGCATCTGTAACGTCAGCTAAAGTGACATTAAAAGCTTTTAATTTAGCAGGGTCAACCAAAACTTGATACTGACGAACATCTCCGCCATACGCGATCACTTGAGAAATACCTGGAACTGCTAATAATCGATTTGTAATATCGCGATCAACTAATCGCCTTACTTCCATCAATGGTGTAGTTTCAGCAGTAAAAGCATACTGAAGGACTGTGCCAATGGGCGAGCTAATCGGAGAAATTTGGGGTGGTTCAATACCTTGCGGTAACTTACTCTGAGCTTGTTGCAATCGCTCAGTCACAAGCTGACGTGCTTGATAAATATCGGTTCCCCAGCTAAAAATGACTTTGACTACAGAGATGCCTACTGCGGAGGAAGAACGAACCGTTTCAACTCCAGGAGTACCATTGATTGCACTTTCGACGGGTAATGTAATTAAGGATTCAACTTCCTCAGGAGCTAGCCCTGGTGCTTCAGTCTGAATTTCAACCTGGGGTGGTGCAAAGTTAGGAAAAACATCCAACGGCATTTGTGTTAGGTTATAAATTCCCAACACCGTCACGATAATTGCTCCCAGCACAACCAGCCAACGTTGAACAATTGACCACTTGAGAATGGCATTGAGCATATTGATATTTCAGGAGTCAGAATATTTTTTAGTGCCGGATTCGAGTTGACTTACTTTAGGTGTCGGTTGGTGATTGTTATTTTCTACCCATATAGGAGCTTCGTAGATTTCAGGCTCATGGTGACTACTCTCCCCCGAAGCAACTTCTGATGAAGTAACGAAGCCATCATTTGGTACTCCTACATATGCTCCACTCAAATGGCGTTGGTTACGGCGATTAGACCACAGAGTACCTGCCACAAATGCTCCAGCCCCAATTGCAGTTCCTCCGATGGCTCCCACCACCCACCAAGGTAACGGAATACTGTTGCTAGTTGGCGTTGCGGGTATAGGTGCTTGCTGTTGTTCCCCTTCCTGAGTTGTACTACCACCACGTAAAGATTGCGCGTAAAGTTGCGGCGATCGCACAGTAACAATCAAATCTCCCTCGAATAGACCACTCTTGACCTCAACCAAATCTCCAAAGGTTTCACCTAGAGTAACTTCTGCCGCTATATAAGCATTGCCATTTTGCACGTAAACCAATTGTTTGCCATTTGCGTCTACCACTGCTGAACTCGGAATGGCGATTGTCTCTGCTGACGTTTGGTCAGTTAATACCTCTAATTCTGCAAACATCCCAGGTTTGAGTTGTCCATTCAGGTTATCTACTTCCGCCTGTACTGGCACTACCCGCGTTTCTCCTTCTACTACCGAGCCAATTCGCGTAATTCGTCCGCTGAAGGTGCGATTTGGGAGTGAAGCTACCTTAATGTTTACACGTTGACCTGTCTTAACTTGAGCTAAATCTTTTTCGTAGATATTTGCTGTGGCAAACACGCGATTATCATTAACTATCGTCATCAGCTTACCACCAGCATCTTGGAATGATTGACCGAGGCTAGCTTCTCGGTCAGTAACTGTACCAGATATGGGTGCAGTGACAGTTACTAATCCTCTAGCATCAGCACGAGTTCCCAGTTGTTGCAGCCGAGTTTGGTAATTAGCATTACTGAGGTTAATTCGAGATTGAGCTACCTCAACAGCTGATTGTGCGCGTTTGAGTTGTGCTTCTGCTTCTAGTACATCTCGGCGACTCGCAGCTTTAGTGAGTTCGGCTTGAGCTTGTGCCAGTTGAGTTTGTGATTCTAAGGCATTGCGACGCGGTAGTGCGCCTGCTGCTGCTAGTTCGCGATCGCGGTTATACTTTTCTTGTGCAAATGCCACTTGGCTGCGTGCTTGTGCGGTTTCATCTGTTGCGATCTGCAAATATCGTTGATAGTTCTGACGAGCTAGGCTTAAATCGGCTTGTGCCTGTTGTAGATCTGCCAGTCCTTCTGCTTGCTTTTCCTGCGACTCAACTCTTAATTGAACTAATTCAGGACTGGAAATAACCGCCACCGCTTGTCCTTTTCTTACACTGTCTCCAGGGTTAGCGAGTAATTTGACTACCGTGCTATTTAAAGGAGCCGTTACCTCAACTTGTTGATTCGGTAATGTTTCAATTTGACCTGTAGTTTTAATTCCTACAGCTATTGGCTGACGAGTCACTGGCTCAACTTTTATTCCTAGTCGTTTAGCAGTTGTGGCATCAACTTGAATTGCGTCAGCAGCCTGATTTGCTCCGCCTTGAAACTCATTTCCATGTCCGCCATGAGCTAAAACTTTGTTAGGAGTAGCTAAGATCAACAAACTGAACATTGCTCCAGCAACACAGCGGCTTGCTGTACATTGTTTGGCATGATGGGAGACGTACTGCATTGATGACAAATATCCTTAAGTACAACAGGAAATGCTAAGGCTGGAGTTTAACAATGTGCTTGATGCACTCGCATCTGTTTAAAGTTGCTGGCATGGCAAAATCAAGGTTAGCTTTTCTGACCAAACAGATCGTTGCCTTAAATTCTACTTTCTCATCTAAAAATGAAAATAGAATGAAATTTTTGACTATGGCGAGTGTAAAACAATTCTCGCCATAATTTCTACAACTTTTAAGTTAGGTGCGATACTTACTGTTTGTACCAAGCTTGTTGCCACTGCTTCATTTGAGCAATCTCCGCTTGCTGCGAATCAATAATTTCTTGAGCCAATTTCTTAATTTCCGGATGCTGGGATTTTGCTAAAGCATCTTGTGCCATCATCAAAGCACCCTCATGGTGGGCAATCATTGCATTCATAAACCGCAAGTCAAACTCAGCATCAGCAGGTCCTAAGTCTTCAAGCATCGTCATGCTTTGCTGTTGTTGTTCCGACATCGGTACCAGTGGTTTGCTCTCACTACCGTAAGCTACAAATTCTTGAGGAGCATTGGGATACCAGTCTTGTCGCCACTGCCGCAACAGCTCATTTTCCTCTCTACTTTGAGCTTGAATAATATTTTCTGCTAGTTTTCTAATTTCTGGGCGTTGCGATTTTTGTTGAGCTTCTTGAGCCATGGCGATCGCGCCGCGATGATGTAGTCGCATTGCGTCAATAAACCGCAAGTCATAATTGGCATCAGCAGGACCTAAGTCCATAGCCATGTTATGGTTCATGCTACTGTGATCCATGCCCTGCATACCACCTGTATCCGTCATGGTGTTTGGCGATGGTTGGTTCTGAGAAGTAGTTGAACCTGCGTCAGTTGCAGATGTATTAGGGACTTGGCTTTGAGTCGTGTTTGCACAAGATGCAAGTAATCCGCCTGTGGAGGCGATCGCTGCGAAGGTCAATGCTAATAACCCTGTTTTCAAAGAAATACTTTGTGTAAACTTCATACCTATATCATTGCTACTTAGAGGGGAGGCTTTTTCATTATGATCTCTCCAGTCAACTGGAGATTCAAATGTCTCCATGTATACTGGCTAACTTTTCTAGAATTTTCAACAGCACACAATCCCAGCTTGTCATTTAAAAATGAAATCAAGATGAAATTTTGAGATTTAGAGAACTCAAAAGTACTGATTTTTCATTACGAAGGCGTATCAACAATTTCTGCCACACTTGATTTGTTACTTCAAGTAGAATAGCTAGAAGTCAAATATATAATGTCAATACCGTATTTTTACTTACTTCTTGACTCTCCAGCTAAATAGAGTCTTTAAAATATTGACTGAGATAGCCTAATTACTCAAAACCGCTACAAAGTTGGCTATAAACAGGAGTCACATATGAAAATTCATCGTCGTCAATTTTTTACGCTCAGTGCTGCCACTGTAGGAGCAATTCTTGTTAGTCGTTGGGTAAATCAACGAAATCAAAATCCGCTGCAATCGGCGATTTCTACGGAACGTTACGCGAACGCGCTCCCACAACTGCACAAAAGTAAGGATGGTTTGCTTGAACTCGATCTGGACGCGAGTTATCGTCCGGTTCAATTAGGTAATCGACAAGCTTATCTTTTAAGCTACAACGGACAAGTTCCAGGTCCGCGACTGGAGGTCAAGCCAGGAGATACTATCCGCATTCACCTTACCAACAAACTTTCGCAACCTACAAACTTGCACTACCATGGATTGCACGTTACACCGCAGGGGAATGCTGACAACGTTTTCCTCAATATTCCATCACAAGAGCGCCTGACTTATGAATTTTTCCTGCCTCGTGACCATCCGGCAGGTACTTTCTGGTATCATCCCCACCTCCACGGCTCAGTGGCAGAGCAAGTGTTCGGCGGACTTGCAGGTCTTTTTATTGTACGCGGGGAACTAGATGAGATTCCAGAAATACAAGCAGCACAAGAAGAGTTCCTTGTTTTGCAGGATTTTGACCTTGACACCAATGGTCGCATCATTACCCCGAATCCTATGGCAATGATGATGGGACGTGAGGGACAACTCGTGACGGTAAACGGGCAAGTCAATCCTAGTCTAAAAATTGCTTCTGGTGGATTGCTACGCTTGCGCCTCCTTAATGCTTCCCCATCCCGCTTTTATCGATTAGCACTTGAAAATCATCCTCTCTATTTAATCGCCACAGATGGCGGTGCTCTAAGCGAGCCAGTCGAAGTCGCCGATTTACTGTTATCTCCTGGAGAACGGGCGGAAGTACTCGTCAAAGGCGATTCTCCTTCGGAAAGGCTTCGCCAACGCCAACCAGGACAATACCGCTTGCTTAATTTGCCTTATAACCGAGGCGGTATGAGCATGATGGGGCAAGGTATGAGTGAGATGATGGGGCGTGGAATGCGTCATGATATGGGAACTCAATCCCAAGCTCCACAACCTTTAGCAACTCTTACCTATCACGATTCCGTTACTTCTGTGCCACTACCGCAAAAGTTAATTAGTGTTGATTCTTTACCAAAGCCTGTACTCACCCGTCGAATTGAACTCTCAATGGCAATGGGAATGGGTAGAGGTATGACATTTCTCTTCAATGGTAAAGCTTACGATCCTAAGCGAATTGATACTGAAGTGCAATTGGGCACAACTGAGGAATGGGAATTAGTAAATGTTGACCCAGACCGCATGGATCACCCTTTTCATCTCCATATCAATCCATTTCAAGTCATTTCTCGCAATGGTCAACCTGAGCCTTATCAAGCTTGGAAAGATACAGTTCTAGTGCAGGGCGGTGAAACTGTCCGAATTCGCATTCCTTTCCGCGATTTTGCAGGTAAAACTGTGTACCACTGCCATATTCTCGACCACGAAGACTTGGGAATGATGGGGAATTTAGAGATTCGTAGTTGATTTTTCTGGCGATCGCCTTGCCTTACTGGCTTATTTTACCCAGATTGAGCCAAAGCTCAAGCTAACACCAACAGAACTTATACACCAAGATATTGATTGTATGCAGAGAAATGTAGCTCTTCTCTGCATATAAAGATGAAATTAGAATGAAATCCTTTTACCTAATTAGTAATAAATCACTTTTACTCCATTTGAAAGATGTATTACTCTTGTCAAGACTTTAATCTGAGTTTGTCTTTAGAGATTTAAATATACTATCAATAGCAGGTCTTGAAGTTTAGTCAATGTATGCAGAGATTGATATTGATTAAGCAATCAATACTTATCTTTACATACCAGTAAAAGCTTATTGAACTTTCTCTTAATCAATAAGTTTTATTTTCTCAATGCATACTAAAATCAATAAGACAAAAAATATGCACAAGCGTTGGACTGTAAAAATTACCTCTCAGCTAGCTCTAGCTTTAACACTAATAATTGGTACACTTGTTACTACAAGAATGCCTGTTAAATCAGACGCGCCTGCACCAAGAAATAGGCTAACAATATTAGAGATTCGTCTTCTACGAGATTTAATTGACGGTCATAATTTTGCAGTCCAAATGGCACAAGTTTGCGTACAGAAAGTCAGTCGTCCGCAACTAAAGTCTCTCTGCGAACAGGTAATTTCAACTCAGCAACAAGAGATACAAACTATGCGATCGTGGCTTTTTAATTGGTATGGCGTTAGCTATGCGCCGACAGCTAATAAATTTGCTACGAACGTAGTCAACGAACTTGCATCATTAAATGGCAGGCAATTTGAAATTGTCTTTATGAAGACATTAGCGTCACATCATTGGGGTGCTATCGAGTTTGCAGGAGAAATTATTGACCGTGCTTACCATCACCAATTTGTAGATCTTGCCGCAGATGTTGTTACTGCACAAGTAAGTGAGATTAATCAGCTACAAAATATGCTTCTGAATGTTTATGGTGTTGAATACAATGGTGCTGCTGCTGCTGGTTCGGCATCTGTTGATCCTGAACCTGGATTACTCGATCCAGGAGCACCTCGCCGATAATTGTATCTTTTAGCCTGGAGTTATGTTGCAAAAACGCTGTCGGGCTAGTGATGTATGCACTTTGAAGAGTTAAACACTATTTCAATGGAGTCTAACCGTCCCTATCCTTGGAAAGACTTCGCCTATGAGTGGCAGCGCTTTTTGCCCCAATATATTTCCGTTGCATCCGCTGATACTTCTGTTAATCGCTCATCTATTGAGATGTAGAAAACATAAGAACTAGGATTGAGTGTGGGTCATCAACCGTTTACGGGTAGAATTTTACACCCCAGAATTAGACAAGTGCTATTCCACCACTTCGATTAATATTTTACTCTAGTGATACTTTAGTTATTCCTTGACTATGACTTCAAGTACAAGTGCTAAAGCAATATACTCAAATAGTGGTACTATAGCAAACCTTAAGACTGCAACTGCTGTAACTAGCAATTAATAGGTAAGTAATTCATTTTTAACTTGCGTTAGTTTTTTTGTTTAGCCAGTTTATTAGAACACTTAATAATAACAGTAAGTAACAGTATTTACTTCGTAAAATCTCATTCCAGCAGAATGCCAATTGTGAAAACGAGATTGGGTAAACAGTATCATCAGAGGTGGGCAATGCTTGCCTCTGGTTTTCTTGCTTTAGCTAGCGGTATGCTAATGGGGCTAACTGTTGCCCCTGTTGAAGCATGGTTTTTAGCATGGATCGCATTAGTACCTTTATGGGTATTAGTAGCATCTCCCGCACAACGAAAAACTAAATTACTCTCAGCTACACTGTGGGGAATTGGCTATCACGGTGTTGCTTTGTCTTGGATTACTGGTGTTCACCCTATGATGTGGATGGGAGTACCGTGGCTTGCGAGTATTGCGATCGCACTATTTTGCTGGGCTGCTATTACACTTTGGGGTGCAGTCTTAGTAACAATTTGGGCAGTTTGTATGACTGTTCTGAGTCAAAGTGTAGGAACTTTCAGCCGCACTCTTGTTGGCGTTGCATTGTGGTGTGGTTTAGAAAGTTTATGGAGTTTAGGTCCTTTATATTGGACTTCACTTTCCTACACTCAGAGTCCTCATAACTTAGTTATTCTCCATCTAGGACAAATTTCCGGTTCTCTCACAGTCACAGCCGCAATTGTTGCAGTTAATGGCTTACTAGCTGAAGCATGGATGAAATATGAGGGGTCAGTGGTCAAGGATCAGAGGGCTGCAATAAAGGTCTTTGCCAGAAGCTGCATACTTTTTGTTATATTACATCTTATTGGGTTTAGTTTATATAGTCGCCCATTAATACAACCACCAGAGACTGCTTTAAGAGTAGGAATTATTCAAGGTAATATTCCCAATACAATCAAACTTTATCCTGAAGGATTGCGACGGGCGCTCGCCGATTACACTGAAGGATATATTACATTAGTCGAGCGAGGAGTTGAGGCAGTTCTGACACCCGAAGGGGCTTTACCTTTTATGTGGAGTGAGGTGCTGCGTACCTCTTTCTACTCTGCTGTACAAGAAAAAGGTGTCACCGCTTGGATTGGTACATTTGGCGAACAAGGACAAAGTTACACCAACAGCATATTTACTCTTACTGAAAAGGGCGAATTCAGTCGCTACGACAAAGTTAAATTAGTACCAATTGGTGAATATATTCCGTTTGAGCAAGTTTTAGGAGGATTAATTCAACGATTATCTCCATTAGAAGCCAAGCTAGTACCAGGTTTGCCAGATCAAGTATTTGACACACCTTTTGGACGTGCGATCACTGCAATTTGTTACAGTTCCGCGTTTCCTGAACAGTTACGTTATCAAGCTGCAGCAGGTGGACAATTTATCCTCAGCGCTGCGAATAACGCACATTACAGCCCTTCAATGCCAGCACAACACCATGCTCAAGATACCATGCGAGCAATAGAAACAGATCGTTGGGCAGTACGCGCAACAAACACAGGTTACTCAGGTATTATCGATCCGCACGGTAGAACATTGTGGATATCCGGCTTAAACACTTACGAGTTACACGCAGAAACAGTCTACCGACGTATTACGCAAACTTTATACGTCCGTTGGGGGGATTGGCTCACACCCTTACTACTAGGATTAGCCGTAATCTCTAAATCAATATCAAGTCTGGCTAAATAAATAGGTACATTGCAGGGAATCGATAATTGGTAACTGGGAATTGTGTTGCTGAGTTATTAGCTACTTTATATTACGAGCGATTGACCAGATTTAATATAAACTCTTTGTGTACTGTGTGCCTTTATAGTTATTCTTAGTTTAAAAACTTTTAAATATAACTAACTAAAACTTTTGGTTGTTTTATTTGTGGAACATGACCGCAATTTTTCAACCAAACAAGTTGAGAATCTGCGATTGCCTAATGAAACTTCGTTGTATCATTTATACCCAAAGTATCGTTGCGATCACCCCACAAAATGAACGTTGGTTGAGTAATTTTATGAGTCTTATCTGCTAAATTATTATAGCTGTTACTTTTCATAAAATCGAGCATTGCCTCATACCAATTAGGCATATCTAAGTGCAGTAAAGCACAACTTATCGCTTCTACAGAATCTAATTTACTAAGATAACTCCACTACGTTGCCAATACTCTACTGCTACATAATGAAAAGGCGGAAAGAAAAACTTACCAAGTGGAAAATCACCACTAAAGCCTACACTATTAATCAAAACTAACTTCTCTACCGCTTGCGGATAATTCAACGCAAAATCGATTGCCGTTGCACCTCCATCGAAGTACCAACCAATTAATGGCTGATTGATCAGCTTCCAAAAGCTATAATGATGGGCTTTAATTGAGTCCGGACTATAGATAATTTCTGTTATTCTTTCAGTAAAACCAAATCTGAGTCAATCAACCGCCCATGTTTGACCAAATTTGGCTAGTAATAGTAGAAAATAGCGAAATTCTAGAACTGAACTGTCAAATCCATGCAATAGTAAAATTAGTTTACCTGTACCTTGACACACATAAGCTGTAGTGATCGCCTATTTGCTTAGCGGAGTTCAAATCAACTTACGTTGAATACTTTTAGCTAAAGCAATTGCTGCATTTTCCTTAAGTAACTGTACTTGAGATGGTAGAAATGCGGGAAACATATTTTTAAACAACTTTGATTTTGCTAGCAGCTTGTGTAGTGCTTTTTCTCTTGCCTCCTCTACATTGTTACCCTTAGCTAAAGCTACTCCCATTTGTCGTCCAGGACGTGTATCTGGCTTGCCAAATAATCGCAATTTGATGTCTTTTTGTCTTTTTCTGCTAAAGCCTCCGTTGCACTAATATAGGGGACTCGTCAGCCTATTTATGAGCTAAAATAACTGCACTGGCTGAAGGTGCGAATAACTCAATTTGCGGTATGGGTAATCCTAAAACAGCCTACAGGTGTAATTCAAATTCATTCAGATTTTGTGAAATCAATATCACCATACCTATATCGTGAGGTAGATGTGAAAGTTTTGAAAATATAAATTCATTTTTAGTAACAAAAAACTCTACTCCAAAAAAATCCTGCACCACTCAAAACATCAGTAACTTTTTGAATGATCGCTTGTGCTTCTATTAATAATTTATTTGAAATGTTAGCGGATTACCAAGACTCCTGATAGTTTCCATTTTCTTGATGGATCCAATTGCAGAATAAAAAAATGTTGGTGCATTCCACTGCTTAATGGTTAAGAGAGTTATTTCAGTTTAAATTGAATAAATTCTTCAACGATAGTTTTTTGACTATCTCCTCTAGAATTATGAATAGCATAATTTCAAGCAGTTTTCACCTCATCAGAATATGAACAACAGATTGCCCTTTTCCTGATGAAGACATAATTGGTTTAATTACATTTGGAAAACTAATATTTTGAGAAGCCGTCACTATTTCCTCTAAACTCGCTGCATAAGCATATTTAGCAGTCCGGATTCCAGTTGAGTATGTGCTAGTTCGCGCATGTGCTTACGATTCATTGTAAAGTTAGTTGCTTTAGCCGTTGGTATAACAGTGATTCCGTGTTGTTCAAACTCAAGTAATTTTTCAGTTTAAATCATGCTCTTGCTATTTCAATCTTTATTTGGAGATTTTATATTCATTATTTAAAATTTTCTTTTCTTCTTGCTTTTACTAACATTGCTTACTATTGCATTTAGGTTCTTCGTAGAAAAATGAAGTTGCAACGAGTATCTCACGAGTTTAGTTTGTATCAGTTAGATTGTGTATAAAGCATATAAGAATGAAATTTAGATGAAATTCTTATATTTCTAAAGCAAGAAATTGCTCGCATACCATTAGAGAGACGCGATCGCCCGCGTTAACTTCTAACGTGAAATTGGAAAAGGCATACTACCGCCAAAGGCATACTACCGCCTTAGATTATGTTTCTCACTTTAGGAGTTAAACAATGACCACAACTCAATCTCACGATTCTTTGTTGGAAACTTGCATTCAAGCTTGTCTTGATTGTTTACGCGAGTGCGAAAACTGTGCTAATGCTTGCTTAGACAGCGATATGGTGCAGATGATGGCTGCATGTATCAAACGCTGCCGTGATTGTGCTGACACTTGCGACCTCTGTGCTCGTTTTATGGCTCGCAATTCAGATATTCACGGTCAGATGTGCAGCATCTGCGCCGAAGCCTGCGATCGCTGCGCTGCAGAGTGCGAGAAGCACGACCACGACCACTGCAAGCAATGTGCTGAATCTTGTCGTCGCTGTGCTGAATCCTGCCGCAAAATGGCAACTGCCATGGCAGCATAAATAGTATGCGGACTGACTATTGTACTGATATTATTGATAGAAACCTGCGCTCAGTACAGTAGTCAGTGAATTACTGGCGATCATTAATGGTTTGCGTCTGGCGCGAAAATCGGCATGAGTGTAGCCTACCATCTGCAAGATTCCAATACATTCTTTACAAGCTTTACAAGCATTGTTCGTGTGAATCTAGATTTAGTATGACCGATACTCCTTGAATACCTTAAATTCGCCGTTTTTCTTGAAGGAAATCACAGCAAATGGCTCTTTCTTGTTTCCTACTTCCATACCAGGTGTTCCTACAGGCATTTGGGGAACAGATAAGCCAGTTAACTGCGGCTTTTCTTTCAAGAGACGTTTAATATCGTCGGCTGGCACGTGTCCTTCAATCACATACCCGTCAATCAATGCTGTATGGCAGGATGTCAATTCCTTGGGTAAGTTGTACTTCTGCTTGATAGCTTCCATATCGATTGCTTTAATATCCTTGACTTGGAAGCCGTGCCTTTTCAAATGCTCCATCCATCCGCCACAGCAGCTACAGGAGGGGCTACGATACACGGTAATGTTTAATATTCCTGAATAGGACTCAGTTTCTCTATGCCAAACGCTCTCACTTGCAATTACAGGTGAAGACAGCGATGAGATAAAAACTGATAACAGAACAATGGCATTTACTAATTGCATTCGTTTATTTCCTACAGGTAGAACAATTGCTGTTTGATCGTAAATGCTTGTTGCGTCAAAAAATGTCAAATACAGTATTTGGTTGCGAACTTGTAAAATCTTACTGTTAACGAGTAACAAACCACGTTGAACCAACGTTTGCGATCTTTCTCTACGATTGTCTCAGTCATTTATGCCTAGTATAAAAAAGTTGGCGTTGGACGAACCAAACAATTAGGGGCGGTATTAGTAACCACTGAAATAGTGGTAACAGTCCTGTACCCAACAATGGAAGCTTTGGCATAAGAGCAGCATATTCCCACAGATTAAGTGGTCCAGTAGCCAAAGCTTCAAAACTAATCGTGATTGCAACGCCTACCAGAACAAAGACACTTATCTGCAACCTACTTGACTGATTCACCCATTGGCGAGACTTTGATATTACTGCAACCATCCAGAAAGCAGTGGTTGAAATTCCAACATCTCCTATAGTTGCAAGAGTACAATTCCTGATTATATCTGAGCAAGAAAAATCTAATGGAATCTGAAAAAACGGCATTTGCTGAATCTCCCAAACGAAATTCAGCAGAAAGGAGAATATAGCGACATTCCATTCAGGTAATTTTACCCAAAGAAAAGCACGACCGATGCTTGAAGAATAATTTGACATACGACGACTAGGTTTCATTGCAGTTATCGTTTTTATATATAGATATTAGGTTGTGCGAAGTGTTCCTTTGGTTGTTGTGAGTGGCAAGTGAATAACGAAGGTACTACCACTGCCCAACTTACTCTGCACTTGAATGCTACCTTTGTGTACCCAAGTGCTCGCCTTTCCCTAATAAGATGCGGTGCTGGGGCATTTAGGAAAGAATTAGGTTGTGCTGTCTCTATGATGAGTTGTAAGCAACTAGTAGAATCCTTCATCAGAATTTAAGACAATTCAAGTAGTAGTCTAAGAAGGAGATTGCTATGAATAGCTCATCAAAGAAGCCTTCATACACGGGAAAGAATGTTTTCATCGGGATTGATGTACATAAACGAACCTACTCAATAGTGAGTGTAGTAGACTCAATAGTGAGTGTAGTAGAAGGAATCGTAGTAAAGAAATGGCAGACTACGGCTATACCCGACCAACTGGCAAGACAACTCAAGAGTTATTTCCCAGAAGCTAACCTGTATAGTGTTTATGAAGCAGGATTTTCAGGATTTGTCTTACATCGGAAACTGGAAGAAGCTGGTATTAAAAACTTGGTAGTCAATGCAGCTAGTATAGAAACTACCGTCCATAACCGAGTGAAGACGGATAAGCGAGATGCTCTAAAATTAGCTAGTTTACTAGAGGCGGGACGCCTAAAAGGAATCAGAGTTCCGAGCGAGAAAGAAGAAACTCAAAGACTGCTTAGCCGTACCCGACAACAACTAATCAAGGAGCGGACAGCGCTCAAAAATCAAATTCGGATGAAGTGTCATCAAATGGGATTGATTGCAGCAGATGACCGCCGTAAAATGAGCCACAAGTTAGTGCAGGAATTGCTCAAATGCTGTCCTTCGTTAGAATTGAGCTTAGCAATTGAAACTGATTGGCAAGTGTGGTAAGCTATCGAAGCCCAGATTAAAAAGCTAGACAAGGAATTGGAGCGGCAGGCATACTCAGATCCCAACGAGAAAATTTACCGTTCTGCTCCAGGGATAGGTCCTCTCGGAGCGAGAATCCTATCCAATGAGTTAGGAGATATGAGCCAATTTCACAACGAGCGGCAATTATTTAGCTATACGGGGTTGACTCCTTGCGAGCAGTCGAGTGGGGACAACATCCGAAGGGGTTGCATCACGCGACAGGGAAACAGTCGGGTTCGATGGGTTTTATGTGAAGCGGCTTGGAGAGCCATTAGACAAGATCGGGATTTGAGAGAATACTTCGAGCGACTCTTTCCCCGAACGGGGAAGAAGAAAGCAATTGTTGCTGTCAGCCGTAAATTAATCGGTCGTATTCGTTCAGCTTTCCGTCAGGGTAAACCCTATCGCATGACTCCTATTACCTCATCTTCAGCAGAGAATAGCTGACAAAAGTTTCCAGAAGAGATTTTTGAGATTGTTCAACCGCTCGCTTTCCCTGTAACCCCGTAGATTTTTGCTGTGAGTAGCTTAACTAACCACGTTGTGTTGTTTGCGGTGCAGGGCTTTGAGAACGAATGAGAAAAGTGTGGCACAGCTACGGTAGTGACCACGAATGACTGCTTGTTGCCATTCTCAATTCATCTTTCCACACTGATTAACCACATTAATTAATGCTTGGAGAATCTCAATACTGAAATTTTCCTCCACCCCTTGACAACTCATCATGACTGCAAAAAGTTTTTGAGAACGGTCTCTTCGGATGAAGCAGTTGGATTTAGACAGCGACTCCAAAGATTTGAGCGATAAATTTCACTTGACCTAAAATGTCTCCCTTGGACACTCCTACGAGCTGACCTTTTCTAATAGAGTTCATAGTTTCGTAACCAATTAGCGTTCTTCTGGCGGTGTGAAATGATTTGAAGCCAAGACCTGGATTAACTAATTTCTTGATAAACCTATGGTCTTGTTCAACTAGATTATTTAGATATTTGTTTTGTCGTAAGTCACAAGCTTGAGGTAGTTTCGCTCCGCTCCTGCTTTCAACTCTTTAATAGCAATAGGATAAGCTGCATTTTTATCGACGTTGATTACTCGTGGCGAGTGCGTGTGAGCCGATGAAAGTACTTTGCGAAAAAACCGTTTTGCTGCACGTCTATCTCTTTTAGCACTCAACATAAAATCAATTGTATTGCCAGCTGAATCGACTGCCCGATACAAATATTTCCACTTACCTTTGACCTTAACGTAGGTTTCATCCACTTGCCACGAATCATTAGTAGAACACAGATGTGGACGAGTGCGTTTTTCGAGTCCTGGAGCCATAAGTCTGCACCCATCGGTATACCTTTGAATGGTCAACGCTTAACCCCCTCTCCTACATCATTTGTTCCAGGTGGCGGTATGAAAGCGGATACTGAAGATACCAACGTACAGGAGAATAGTTTCGGGTTGATAGTGCCGCCACTTGAACGGTTGCTTTGGATTCATGACCGTAGGCAGAAGGATTTCCTCTCATTAAATCATTTCAGCCTACCATTTTTTGCAACAGAGCCGGAAGGATTCACCCAACGTACTACCAGCTTGGAGCCAGGTCAGGTCAGTTTTCTTGTCGCAATCCACCTTTGCAGACCATTCCTCGTGATGCGGCTGCCCGAACCTGCTTTGTAGCTGCACCAGGTTATCAAATAGTGCGAGCCGACTATTCTCAAATTGAGCTGCGAATTGTTGCCCGATTAAGTGGCGATGCCCGGATGCAACGAGCATACCGCAAAGGTGAGGATCTGCATCGGCTGACAGCAGCTCTGGTGACGGGGAAAGCGATCGCGGATGTGAGCGAGGAAGATCGACGGCTTGCCAAAGCCATCAATTTTGGGCTGATTTACGGCATGGGTGCCGCCAAACTTCAGAGCTATGCTGAGACAAAGTATGGAGTCACTCTGTCTCTAGAGCAGGCAAAAGCATTCCGAAAACGCTTCTTTGAAGCCTACGCCGGAGTGGCAGAGTGGCATGAGACGATCAAGCGTAGTTACTCCGAGGAATAAAGGAGAGCCGTACCCTAGCTGGACGTCGGCGCAGGTGGGCGGATAAACCCAGGCTAGCGGAGTTGCTGAACCATCCCGTCCAGGGATTGAATGCTGATATCACAAAGTTAGCGTTAGTGAAACTTAACAAAGTACTGGCAGAGACAGGAGCAAAGCTGATTTGCACAGTTCATGATGAGATCCTGCTGGAGTGTCCTGTTGCTGAGGCGAAGCACATCAGTTATCTCTTACATCGCGGCATGGTTGCAGCAGCTCGGAAGTTTCTGCATCCGATCTTGGTAGTCGTAGACATCAAAGTTTCAGCTAGTTGGGGTGGTGATGAGGCTTAGGGAATAGTTCTGCCTTTATGACGAGTTAAGTTTTCCCTAAGCAAAAGCAGTACGGGTGAATCTAGACTTAGGGAATAAAAACAAGCTAAAGATCCCTAAGTATTCCCTAAGCAATTTTTGCGGGATCAGGGGTGGGAGATGCCAAAGCGGAGCAAAGCAGCGCGATTGATTCAGGAACTCCAAGATTGGAGTGATGAAAAGTTAGGGGATCTGGCTGAAATGATTCAGGGGCTATTGGAGTCACGGCAACAGGAGGCAGAGGAGAAGAACCAGGAGACTCGTGAGGATGGCACACCGCTGGGGAAGCACGGAGGGCGAGGGCATATTGAGCTGAAGATGATTCCAGATTCTAAGACAGGTAAGACTTATGGACCTTACCGCTATCTGCGCTACTGGGGAGTAACGAAGAAGGGGACGATGGGATTGAAGAGCGTATATTTAGGCAAATTTAGCGAAAAAGGGGAAGAATGATTGGCTTCCCCAATGTATTAAGACGAGAAGTATTTTCCGGTATTACTGCCCGTACCAGTCCTTCCGCCACTGCACCATCTGATCAATTTCTTGCTGCTGACTATCGATGATGCTTTGAGCCAATTCTTTGACTTCAGGGCGATCGCTCTTCTCTAACGCTTCCTGTGCCATTGCAACTGCCCCCTCATGATGAGGAATCATGGCATTCATAAATCGCAAATCAAACTCTTCGTCCGCTTCTCCGAGATCCATCTGCATCGCCATGCTCTGTTGATGCGATGCGGTCATGGGCATCATCGATTGACTGGCTGCATCATACATTACTGGCTCTGCACTGGCGTTCGGATACCATGCTTGCCGCCATGCTCGTAACAACTCATTTTCTTCGGACTTTGCGATTCAATAATGTTTGCGGCAAGCTGCTGAATTTCTGAGCGGCTCGTTTTTTGCTGAGCTTCTTCCGCCATCTGAATTGCGCCTCGATGATGAAGAATTATGGCATCAATGAAGCGCAGATCAAAGTTTTCATCGGCAGGTCCCAAATCCATGTTCATCATGGAGCCATGATCCATCTGAGCCATCGTGGAGCTGCTAGGACGACTTTCAGCAGCTTGTTCGGAGGCTGTACCACTACAAGCAGCTAGGCTAAATGACACTAAAGGCACGATTCCGACCAACAGAAATGAGGCGAGTGTTTTTCTCATCAACATAACCACCTAATCAAGCCTCCAGGTTTTTGGGTCAAAGATTAACTTCTTACGAACGTTAATGATGACAAACAAAAATAAAATCAGGATGAAATCTTAGCTGGTAAGCAGCAATACAAGCAAAGACGAGTTTGTGCTAAATGCACTAAAAAATAAAATCAACATGAAATCCCTACCGTCCAAAGGTCGGAAATTATAGAAAATATCTTTACCTCAAAAGCTGGATGTACCATATCTACACAACTTCCTACCGTACTCCTATGAGAAGAAGTTTTATCGTTTCTAGGAGAATCTAACAATGCCACATCAGCAGTATAAAACCAGTATTGATGCTGCCATTCACTGTGCTTACGAGTGTGAACACTGCGCTGATGCCTGTATGGGCAGCATGGCAGAATGCGCTCGTCTCTGCCGCGATTGTGCCCAAATGTGTTGGACGATCGCTGGCTACATGAGTCGCGGATCTCAATTCATCCCTCAGGTTGTTCGAGCTTGTATCGATATCTGCGAAGCCTGCGCCAGTGAATGCGAAAAACACGATAACGAACACTGCCAAAGCTGTGCCAAGGCTTGTCGATCGGCTGTTGAGGAGTACCGTAAGGTGGTTAGTGTTGCCACATCGCGTTAATTCGACCGAAATTTACAGTTTAAGTATCAGGAGGTTGGCAAGCCTGCTTGATAAGCTTGCCAATTCCCTCTACAACTTCTGCGCTTATGTAAGTCGGCTATAGAAGTGACGGGAGGATTTGAGCGAAAGCACTATTTTGAAATAGTAGAGAAGCAATATGAACCAACAGAAACACATGTCAGGAATGGGCTGGAACCGATTCGCGGCGATGATCGCGACCTCAACGTTCATCATGTTCTTCTTGATGTATCAGCTCATATACACACTTGATCACGCAACGTTTAGTGTAAATCGACTGGTCGCCTCATTGGTGATGGGGTGCGTGATGACCGTTGTGATGCTTTCCTTTATGTGGTCGATGTATCGAGGAGTAGGAACCAAGATCGCAGTTCTCGGTTTAGCTACCGCGCTCGGCGTGATTCTGCTCTCCGTGAATAGAACCCAAGCGCTGATCGGAGATGTCAACTTCATGAAGGCGATGATTCCCCACCATTCGATTGCCATTAACAATGCGCGGAAGGCAAGCATTAGCGATCCGCGCGTTCGTGAGCTTGCGGATGAGATAATTGCGTCGCAGGTCCGTGAAATAGCTGAGATGCAGTTGCTCCTCGATGATATTGCGGAGAACGGAGAACGAGGGGAGGTCGAGCTTCCCGCTCGTTCGCTTGAGATAACCCCCGAGATGGAGCGCCAGATTAGAGAAGCAGTGCAGTAAATAGGCAGGTTTTCGTTGTGAATGCCTAGCGCGTATCGTCAATTGAGCCAGATGGCAGAAGCAGCCAAGTAAATTACTCGTAGCTTTAGTTTCGTCACTTTAAAGTAAAAAATTCTTATAATCCTGGGAAAGGAAAAAGTTGAAGCATGGACTGGCTAGTACTCGCAGGTGGTGTTGGACTGATACTCCTGGCTCTTACAGACCTTTTCTTAACCGTATTGTATCCCCGCAGTGGTAGGGGAGTGTTGAGCACGCTACTCAATCAGGGAATATGGCAACTATTTCGACAAGCTTCATACGGTCCCTGGGTCGATCGCGATCGCCTGCTCTCCTACTGTGGTCCTACCCTACTAGTAGTAATTGTCATTGTATGGACAACCTTATTGATCGGCGGATTTGCCTTCATCGTTTGGACTGCCCTAGGTTCTGGTATCCAGGCTAGCCAGGGATCAACGCCAACAGATTTTGCTACAGCACTTTATTACAGCGGCTACACCTTTACCACTCTAGGTACGGGCGACCTTGTGCCAAAAACAGGAACCTATCGGCTACTCATGATATTAGAAGCAGCCCTTGGTTTTTCGACCTTTACCCTAACGCTCACCTACTTCCTGTCAGTCTATAGTGCCTTAACGCGACGCAATACTTTTGCCTTAAGCTTACATCACCGTACTGCCAGTCAAGCAAATGCTGCCGAGTTCCTGGCGCGGCTGGGAGCGAATGGAGATTTCAATGGTGCCCGTCAGGAAGTTGCTGATATGGGCAGAAACCTGTTGGAGTTGCTAGAGTCTCACCACTCGTACCCGGTTTTACACTATTTTCGCTTTCAGGAAAGCTACTACTCACTAGCGCGGATTGCACTAATCACAGTGGATACAGCCACATTAATCAAAAGTGCGCTTAATCAAGAAAAATATCGTGCGTTAGTAGACTCTACTGGAGTTACCGAGTTAGAAGATGGTGGTTTGGATGCCCTGCTTCAATTGTCCGATTCATTCCTTCCAGATGGACATTCAGCCCACCAGAATAAATCGGAGAAAGAGTGGCGCGAGTGGTATTTCCGTGCTGTAGAGCGGCTGCAAGCTGCGAACATAGAAACAACACCTGATTTAGAAACGGGCGCAGATTTATACATTGCTTTGCGCCAAAAGTGGAATCCTTATGTTGTTGGCTTTGCTGAGTACATGGCATACAGGTGGAGTGAGATCGCTCCAGTTGAGAGAGAGTAAGTCTCTTGCAAACTCGCTTCAGTCTTGTCACTTTAAAGTGAAAAATTCTTCACCCACCGAAGGGTGAATTCCCAATGACTCATCAAAATGTTGTTTCGTCACGCCTGCCTTGAGCGCGGGTGCCAACATCTGAATGACTTCGGCAGCACACTCACCCACCATGTGAACACCCAACACGCGATCAGAATTGCTATCAACCACTAGCTTGAGCATGGCTTCCTGTTCTGCTTCACCAATTAAGTTGAATAAAGGTTGAAACGTCTTACGGTAACAACGCACTGATTCACCCAGCTTTTCTCTAGCCTGTGTTTCAGTCAAACCAATTGTTGCAGCTTCGGGCATGGTAGCAACCACATAGGGAATTCCTGCAAAACTGACTATATGGGGCTGCTTGCCAAATTCAAAATCAGCAAAGGCGCGACCAGCAGCAATTGCGGCAGGAGTCCATTGCGGACGAGGCGTACAGTCACCCACTGCGAAGATATGAGGCTGAGTGGTTCGGCCATAGTCATTAATAACGATCGCACCTTGCTGAACTTCAACCCCTGCGGCTTCCAGGTTCAAGCGATCGATATTGGCAACGCGATCAGTTGCATAGACAACAGTATTGACTGTAATAGCATCTGTAGCAGTACCAGTAAACTCTAATTGCAAGCCCTCTTGCACCTGTTCAATGCTGCTCACATGAGTGTTATTGAGAACCTGAATTCCTTGCCGGATCATTCCTGTTTGCACAGTGGTACGCAGATCAAGATCGCAATTCGGTAAGATATACTCTTCTGCCACAATCTGAGTCACCTTGCAAACTAGCCCATTCATAATGCCAGCAAATTTAGTGGCAATGTGATTGCTGCCGATGATAGCTAGGTGATCGGGTTGTTGCTTCAGCTCCAGCAATTCGCGCATCGTAATTGCATCATTGATACCCGGTATATCGGGTGTAACGCTTCTTGCACCAACAGCAATCAAAACTTTGTTTGCCGTGATCTGGTGATCGCCCAACTTGAGGGTATGCGGATTTAAGAATGTGGCATCGCCATACATCAACTCAACCCCTGCCGTTTGCAGATGATGGACGTGAACTTGACTCAAGTGATTAATATTTTCATCTCGCGTTTGGGCAAATTTTGACCAATCAAACTGACGCGGTACTTTATTCCATCCGTATTCGTCGGCGTTTTGCAAAATATGAGAAAATCCGGCAGCATAGGTCATCATCTTTTCAGGCACACAGCCATGCACCACACAGGTTCCTCCTACCTGGTCACGTTCGGCGATCGCTACTCGTGCGCCGTAATGAGCAGCCCGTTCCGCTGCGGCTAGCCCACCGGGACCTGCTCCGATCACAAACAAATCGTAATCAAAACTCATGATTAATGATCCAAATGATTTGTAGGGGCAAGACATTTAACTATCTGTTTTCTACAATCTTTTTCTACCGTTCTGTTCTATAACAAGATGAGATATGAAGGAAATCTCATGTGATTAGCGAGTTCATCAAAAGATCTCGTATTCTTTATTACTTATCCGTTAGCTAAGCACAAAAAAATAAAACCAACATGAAATCACTGTCTTTCAACAGTGGTAATTCTTTAAAGGAGTTTTTACATCAGCGGTCAGACGCAATTACTTCCACAATCTCTTACGTTGGACTGAAGAGAATGCAAATTTTTGCTTCTTGTTACAATTATCCCAGCGAGAAGTAAAAAACTATGACTACCGCCCAGTCCCATCAATCGCTGCTTGAAACTTGTATCCAAAACTGTCTGGATTGCTTACGTGAATGTGAAACCTGTGCTGATGCTTGTTTGAGTGGTGACATGGTGCAGATGATGGCGCAGTACATTAAGCTCTGTCGTGATTGTGCCGATACTTGTGATATTTGCGCTCGGTTTATGGCTCGCAACTCTGATTTGCACGCTCAGCTGTGTCAAGTCTGTGCTGAAGCGAGCGCACGCTGTGCCGCTGAGTGCGAGAAGCATGACCATAACCACTGTCGTCGCTGTGCAGCATCCTGTCGTCGTTGTGCAGAGTCTTGCCGTCAAATGGCAACTGCAATGGCATAAGGTAGCACCGTTCAGTCGTGGTTACGCAGCTGTAGCGTTGCATTTTTAGCCGATCGCAGCCCTGGTTTATCTAGCGATAGACCCAGGGTTTGTTCGTTTCAACATGAGTTGAGTAGACTCAATCATTTTTTCCACTTCCCCCCTTGACTCTCCCGTGAACTGGAGACTCCAAGATAGAAGCAGTTACACATTTAGAGGTTTAGATTCATGGCTCTTCAACTGACAGTTCCTAACATGGCTTGTTCTGCCTGTGGCGACACGATTACCAAAGCTATCAAGGTGATCGACCCCAATGCTATGGTTCAAGCTGATCCTAAAACCCAGAAGTGTTGAAAGTAAGATTAAGCAACGAAAAAAAAGAGGCAGGATGCAGTATTCTGTCCCCAACGAAAAAAATGATGCTTGACAGTAACCTCATTTCCAACGCTTGTCAAATCGATTCTGAAGCAACTTCGCCCGCATGGCTACCCTGTATTGAACTCGCGCTTATTCTTTGGAATCTGGTTGACCTTTGTACTCGACCGCAGTTTAACCCGCATGAGGGACTTGTTTTATCGGCTAAATCGGACGGGTATTTCAGTCAATGTGTCCACGTTTCTAAGGCTTGCAAAAATCGGCAAGACCAGCACTTTTTTCGGATTTATATCGAATTAATTCAGCAACTCAAGCGACGCAATCCAGTGATCGCATAAATGCTGTTTCCGATTGATTCAACGGTCATCACCTTAACCAGCAAAGTGTTTTGGATGCAAGGCTATCATCAAGTTAAATTGCTCAATGGCATCAACTTAGAGCAGGGTAATCCGGGTGAATGTCTGATTCATTTAGGGCTGGGGCGCGATGCAAAATTTGCCGAGTCCGTGACAGGAATGATACCGGAAGGCGGCATCGGCATTATAGAGGCTTTGCAGGTTGGGAGTTCCTCGACCAATTGAGTTTAACTGGAACACAATTTGTTGTGCGAATTAAGAACAATATGAAGACCGAACTGGATCACAATCGATATCGGGTCGTCTGGTTTTGCGATCGGGAGAGCCAAACCGAGTTTCGCCTAGCGACGAATGTGGATGAGACGAGCAATGAAGAGATTGGTGAAACGTATCGACATATCGCTGGCAGATTGAGGTGTTGTGGAAGTTTCTCAAGATGCACCTGAAATTGAACAAGTTGATCACGAAAAACGTGAACGGGGTGACGATACAGATTTACATGGTACTCATTGCGTATTTAATCTTGCAGTTAATCGAAATCTCAGCGTTCTATGGGCGTCAACTACTGGATAAGTTTCGCTACTTGCAATTAGAATTGAGTCGTCACGGTTCGATCGTGCATTGGAGCTACGATCTGCTTCCTGAGACCCTTGTATGAGTCTTGCAAGGTCAAATGTAAAGTTTGTTTTATGGCTGGATTCAATACTTCTGGTAGTAGGGGAAGTAGAAGAACATTGTAATTGCTCAAACTTAAACAAAGATAAGGGGAAGCAGGCGGCTTTGATCGGCTGAAATATACTAGGACAGTAAACAGTTACAGCAGCTATTCAACCAGATGTTTACCGTCCTACTCCATATCCATTAAGGAAATGCCGATGAACTCATCTGATTCTCCTACGACGGCATCTCAATCTGTTCCTTCGACAAAGCTAGAACAACAAGTTCAACAATTACAAGAAGAGATCGCTCAACTGCGGCAAGAGAATGAGCAGTTACGTCAGCAGAAGGAGACAGAATTTTCTATCGAGATCGTCAATCAACAACAAAAGACAACTCAGCAACAGACTCAAGCGCTAGAGAAAGCCAATCCGGAATTGTGGAAACCCGATCGCCTGTTAGAAATTACAGCGATTGCTGCCAGCGCTCTACTGACGATCGAGAACTTTGATGAGGCGGTTAAGACTGCTCTACAAACCCTTGGCGAAGGTTTAGAAACCGATCGCGTGACTGTGATCGAGAACTTTACTCTTCCATCTAAAGAATTACCTGGTTGGAAGGTGCTGTATGAGTGGAACTCACCCCATACAATCGCCCAGATTTTTGATTTGAATACGTCGCAGGGATGCTATGAGGAAATTCGAGATTGGCATGACTTGTTTTGCCAAGGGCAACCCGTTAGCTGCCAGATTGAGCAAATGCCAGAACCTTTTCGGGGCAAGCAAGCGGCGATCGGAGTCAAAGCGTTTTACCTCGTACCGATCTTTGTTGAGGGCAAATGGTGGGGGGTATTGGGACTGGACGACTGCCGTGAGGCAAAGCATCGTACTCTAGCAGAACTGGCAGTCTTGAAAATTGCTGCTAATTGTATTGGCAGTGCCATTCAACGCGATCGCACCCAAAAAGCAATGTTGCAAGCCGAGCAAGCCCGATCGCAAGAACTCGAACGCCTCAACATCCAACTCCAGCAATCGCTCGATCACCTCTCGGAATCCGAAGAACGGTTTCGGACTCTATTTGAGTTGAGCAGCGAAGGATTCCACTACATGGAGATTGACCCGCCTTGTCCAGTCACCTTACCTATCGAGAAACAATGTGAATGGCTATATAACAGCATTCACGTGGTTAAAGCCAATCCTGCCTTTGCTGCCATGTATGGTGTAGACCATCCTAATGAGTTAATTGGCTTGAAAAATTCCGATGTACATGCTCCAGGTTCAGAGAAAAATGCGCTCTTTATTCGAGGCACAATAGAAAGTGGATACCGCTTTCGTAACTTGGAAACAGAGGAAATTGATCGGCAGGGACGGCTACGCTACTTCCTCAACAGTGGAGTTTATACCATCCAGGATGGCTATTTGGTGAATGCTTGGGGTACTCAGATTGATATCACCGAACTGCGAGAGACACAACAAGCCTTACTCGAAGCCGAGCAAGCCCGATCGCAAGAACTCGAACGCCTCAACACCGAATTACAACAAACGCTCGATCGTCTCTCTGAATCGGAAGAACGCTACCGCACCTTATTTGAAATCAGCAGCGAAGGAATTTTTCGGGTTGAATATGATCCACCAATTCCGTTGCATTTGCCGATTGAAGAACAGATTGATTTGTACTATCGCAGCTTATGTGTTGCTGAAGGGAATGCCACCTATGCAGCAATGTATGGCTTTGACGACGCTGAATCCATTGTTGGACTGCGTTTGAGTGATATAGATGTTTCCACATCACAGCAAAATCAGTCTTTCATGAGAGCTTTGATCGAAAGTCGCTATCAACTTCGTAACGCTGAAACAGAAGAAATCGATCGTTACGGCAACCCACGCTATTTCCTCAACAACATCACCACAATCATTAAAGATGGCTGTGCGATCGGCGGTTGGGCATCACAACTCGATATTACCGAACTGCGGTTGGCACAACAGGCCCTCCTGCAAGCGGAGCAAGATCGCGTCGCAGAACTGGCAAAAGCGAATGATGCACTCAAGCAAACCGTTGATGCCTTAGCAACAGAGACTGACCTCAATCGCTTTTTAGGACATGTGCTTAAAGTGATTGCAGAGCAACTAGATGCAACGCTCACTGAATACTGGTATCATCCAAAACCTGATAACATTGCTTACGTTGGACTGACCTACTGGCAAGAAAAGATCCTCAAGCCGGAAGAGCAATCGGGTCATGTTGGCTTGTTTGGCTATCCGGTTCCGCCGGAGATGATTCAGCAAGACAGTCCGCATCATCGCCGGAGGTACTTCATTACTGAAGATATTGCCAGCAGTGAAGTTCATAGCCGAATTGCTCATGAGTATGGGTTAGATGCAGGAGCCTGGTATCAATCGCGTGGGGTGAACCGTTTTCTCAATATGCCGTTGATTCTGGGTGACAGAACGATCGGGGCACTGATCGTCTTTCTTCCAAGCGATCGCCACTTCACTGAGCAACAAATTGAACTCACCTATGCCCTAGCTCAACAAGTAACGCTGGCAATTCAATTGACACGGTTGGCAGAAGAGGCAAAACAAGCGGCGATCCTTGAAGATCGTAATCGCATGGCGCGTGAAATTCACGATACGCTGGCTCAAAGCTTTGCCGGAATCCTCATGCAACTGCAAGCAGCCACTCTTAACCTGATCGATGACCCAGAACAAGTCATTGTTCACCTAAAACGAGCCAGCAATCTCACGCGAGAAGGATTGGCAGAAGCCCGCCGTTCAGTATCGCTGCTGCTGCAAGAAGACGCGGCTTACAGCGATTTATTATCCTCTCTCCATCAACTGATTGAGCAGATGAGGTGCAATACTGATGTCCCTATCTCAGTTAACGTTGAAGGGACTCCTTATCCGCTAAATCCAGAAGTGGGAATGCACCTATTTCGCATGGTTCAAGAGTCTCTAAACAACGCGCTTCGTCATGCTGACCCATCTACGATTCAGATTAATCTCTCGTATGCTACACAGAAAGTATCGCTGTGTATTCAAGATGATGGGTGTGGGTTTGACCTAGAGCAGCCGACCAACGGCTTTGGCTTAAAGGGAATGCAGCAACGGGCAGACCTACTGAATGCTCAATTGCAGATCAATAGCCAAATCGGTACAGGAACTGAAGTTCATATCACAGCCCCTACCCATCCAAGCTAAAGCGACAGCAAAGTAATATTTCGGTTGATTAATAAAAATGTCAGAGCATAAAATTTTAACCAGAATGTAAGACAAAGCCCTGCTAAATCCCGTTCTGCCTTCAATTATGAACCCTGAGCCTCAACCCCTTCGGATCTTAATTGCTGACGATCACCCCGTAGTCCGCGACGGGCTAGCGGCAATTCTTAACAAGCAGCCAGGTATGACCGTCGTTGCTCAGGCGGGTGATGGGCTAGAAGCCGTCGAGCAATTTCGTTTGCATCAGCCTGATGTGGCAATTGTAGACTTGCGGATGCCGGAAATGGGCGGGGCTGAGGTCGTTGCGACCGTCCGGGCTGAGTTTCCCAACGCCTGTTTTATTATGCTCACGGTCTACGATGGGGATGAGGACATTTACCAGGGATTTCGGGCTGGAGCCAAAGCCTATCTGCTCAAAGATACCCCCTGTCATGAGTTAGTTGAAGTGATTCGTGCCGTTTGTACTGGAGCGCAGCATATTCCCAATTCACTCACTTCTAAACTGGCTTCTCGCCTCAGTATGTCAGAGTTGAGCGATCGCGAACGTCAGGTTTTAACGCTCATGACGGACGGTAAAAATAATCGCGAGATCGGTGAAGCCATTGGCATTTCGGAGAGTACTGTGCGATTTCATGTGTCTAATTTGATGAGTAAGTTGGGAGTGAGCGATCGCACTCATGCTGTCGTAACAGCCCTAAAACGCGGAATCATCAAGCTATAACAAGCAGATTCATTTGTCTAAGCAAGACTAGATTTTTGGGATTTGCTGTAATTGATTAAACACCTAGCGTTTCGTCTAGGTCAAAGACTGGATGTTTGCATCGTGCCTAAAACATAGGTTTTACGGTAGCTTGACAGCAGGAGCAGAGTTAGATGTGCCAATTTTGCTTGTAAGGAAAGGTGTTGCAGACTCAGCGATGGGTTGGGTAGAGTAGCCGTGAATTCAGCAAATGATTCTAATCAACTGGCAATTCCAGTAGGACAGCGTGACCACATCCAGGGAGCAGAGACCGCAGTGATAACCTTAGTGGAATATGGCAGTTATGCCTGTCCAAATTGTGCAGCGGCTCAAACCGTAATTCAACAACTTCAGCAGCAGCTAGGAGAACAGCTACGGATTGTATTTCGCCATTTTCCACAAGTCAATCTTTACCCGGAAGCTCAACACGCATCTGAAGCGGCTGAAGCCGCCGCCGCCCAAGGTAAATTTTGGCAAATGCATGACTATTTATTGACTCATCAACATGCTTTGAATAACGGCAATTTAGTAAAGTATGCTTTGACAATAGGATTGGATGTTAATCATTTTCTACATCAAATGAGACGAGATGTTCATTTAGAGCGAGTGCATGAAGACATAGCGAGTGGAATACAAAGTGGAGTCAGTCGTACACCGACTTTCTTTATTAATGGGATTCGACTAAATGGTGAATGGAACCCAGAAACTTTAAAATCAGAAATTTCAAAAGTATTCTTGCAAGGATAAACATTTTGGAGCAAATGGAAAGCCATGACCTTAACGATCGAAATGACTTCAGATTTTATTTGTCCCTGGTGTTTAGTTGCAGACACCAACTTACAGAAAGCAATAACTTCGTTAAGCTCCGCTAACGCACAACTGGGTAATTCAGTTGAGATTCAGCGCATCTGGTATCCGTTTGAGCTAAACCCAGATATGCCAGAAGCGGGGATGGATCGCAAAACTTACCGCACCAATAAATTTGGCAGTTGGGAATATTCACAACAACTGGATGCCAAAACGGTACAGGCAGGGCAAGCCAACGGTATTGAATTTCGCTACGACTTGATGAAAGTTACTCCCAATACCCTCAAAGCCCACCGATTAACTTGGTTCGCAGGTAATGCGGGCAAAGCAACGGAGATGGCAGAACGGATTCTGAGAGCCTATTTCACAGAAGGTCAGGATATTGGTGATGTTGGTACGCTGGTAAATCTCGCTGCTGAAATTGGTTTAGATTCAGCGCACGTCAAAACATTTCTTCTTTCACAAGCAGGGATTCAAGAAATTGAAGCATTGAAACGTCAAGCGATCGCTCAAGGAATTCGGAGTGTTCCCACCATCTGCATTGGCAAGGAAGTGTTAGTGGGGGGGCAGCCTACCGAGATTTTTCTCGCTGCCCTGCGTGCTGCAACAGAATTAGAGAAGGTTTAAGTCCGATGATGACTAAATTAGATTACCTAGATTCAGCGGAACACCAAAACAAACCTCAAAACCAAGTGCGGCTGTATGGTCAACCCAATCTAGCAGAAGCTTACGAGATCCGCGATTTTCTCAATCGAAGTGTGGTTGAATTTGATTGGGTTGAACTTACAAGCGACGAGGACTGCCATCGAGAATTGGGATTTGCTGCCCTGAACGATCTGCGTTTACCAGTCGTTGAATTTCCAGATGGTACTCGACTGTTTGCACCAACCATTCGTGACATTGCTCAAAGGTTGGGGTGGGTAGCCCAGCCTAAATTCAAAGAATACGATCTTTCGATCTATGGAGCAGGTCCGGCGGGGCTGAGTGCAGCCGTTTATGCAGCTTCTGAGGGGCTGCGGACTGTCCTGATTGAGCGACAAGCCGTTGGAGGGCAAGCTGGAACCAGTTCACTGATTGAAAATTATATGGGGTTTCCTGAAGGAATTCGGGGTGCAGAACTAGCGGAACGAGCGCGTCAGCAGGCGGTTAAATTCGGTGTTGAACTCTTGCTATTGCGTGAAGGAATTAAGGCAGAATTTAGAAACAATCGCATTTATGTCGATATGGCAGACGGCAGCAAAATGATTGCCCGTACCAACATTTGTGCGACAGGTGTAGAGTATCGACGATTAAATTTGCCCAACGAAGATCGTTTTCTGAACCGGGGGCTATTTTATGGCGCGGGTGTGAGTGAAGCGTCCATGTGCCGGAATCAGCAGGTTCTCGTGGTTGGTGGCGGTAATTCAGCAGGTCAAGCCGTCATGCATTTCTCACAGTATGCCAAGCAGGTGACGATGATTGTTCGAGGCAGCACTCTGGCATCTACATTGTCAAAATATTTGATCGATCGCATCCTGAATGCCGCCAATGTTGAGGTGCTTTTTAATGCTCAAGTTACGAGGCTAGATGGTGAGGGCAGCCTACAGCAAGTTGAAATTACGGACTGTAGCGAAAATTTGGTGCGAACTATTGATACTCAATATCTTTTTATCTGTATTGGTGGTGTGCCGAACACAGAGTGGGCAAAAGATACCAACATTGTGAGAGATGAGGCAGGTTATCTGATTACCGGATCGGATTTGCTTAAGAATGGTCAGTTGCCCGCTTGCTGGTCAATTGATCGCGATCCTTATTTTCTTGAAACCAGTGTTCCGGGATCGTTTGCTGCGGGTGACGTGCGGCATGGATCGACCAAGCGAGTTGCTTCAGCAGTCGGAGAAGGGGCAATGGCAGTTACATTTGTCCACAAGTTTCTAGCCGAAGCTTGAATTTATTGGCTATTTAGAAAATGATGTCTCTTATGATTTCTCCAGGAATCAAATGCTATCCAATGTTTGAACTAGAAAGCGAATTGGAGTTGAACAATGAACTCTAAAGAAAAATATGCCATTGTCATTGGTGGATCATTGGGTGGTTTATTCACTGGAATCATGTTGCGATCGATCGGGTGGCAGGTCGATGTCTATGAGCGATCGCCCCATGCTCTTGATAGTCGCGGTGGTGGCATTGTCCTGCAACCCGATGTCATTGAAGCGTTTCAACGGGCAGGGATTCCAGTTGATTCATTGGGTGTCATTGCACAGGAACGCTATTACCTCAACCGCGATGGCAGCATTAAACTAGCAATGCCCATGCGTCAAACTTTAACATCCTGGAATATGCTCTATGGCTCCATGCGGCGGCATTTTCCAGTCGAACACTACCATACTGGAAAGCGACTAACAGATATTCAGCAAACCAATGAAGAGGTTACTGCAATATTTACAGATAGAACCTCTGTCACTGCTGCATTGCTGGTGGGTGCAGATGGTCCTGGTTCAACGGTGCGTCAACTGCTTTTGCCCACTTATCATTATCACTATGCAGGATACGTCGGTTATCGAGGATTAGTGGATGAAGCAGATCTTGATCCAGCGACAGCCGCTCTCTTTACAGAACGATTCATCTTCTTCCAATTTCCCAATTCCCACATTCTGCAATACCTGGTTCCCGGTGAGAATGAATCGCTTGTGCCCGGAGAACGTCGCTTTAACTGGGTTTGGTATGTCAACTATGACGAAACGACAGAACTGCCCCAAATTCTGACTGACAAAGAGGGAAGACGGCGAGATTATTCAGTTCCTCCAGGGTTTTTAGCTCCCACTGTTGAGCGAGAGATGAGATCTTATGCGGATGCGGTACTGGCTCCCCCCTTTCAAAAGCTAGTTGCTGCTACAAAAGAACCCTTTGTGCAGGCAATTTTAGACTTAGGAGTACCGCAAATGAGCTTTGGACGAGTCGCCCTGGTTGGGGATGCTGCCTTCATTTCTCGTCCTCATACGGCTGCCAGCACCTCGAAAGCATCGGCTAATGCGATCGCCCTTGCCGACGCTCTCCTAGAACAGAACCATCAGGTTCCTGAGGCGCTAAATGCTTGGGAACCCGATCAGCTTAGATTGGGAATGCATTTGTGGAAAACTGGTCAGGATCTCGGCGAACGTTCCCAGTTTATGCATGGCACAAAGCGCTTTAGTGGGACTACGACGGCTATGGGACAAGTCTGATATTGGTTTCATAGAGCAAGCCATCGAGCAGTGAAGGAGCATCACGCACAGTCGAACTAAGTAGAACACTAGAGTTGAGTCAAACCCATAGTTGGCATTGATAAATTTCCAGAGATTAGAGTCACCCTAAATAGACAGACAGGTCTACATAAAAACGTTCATGAAATCAACTTCTCCTAAAAAATCTGCTCGCGATCGCATTCTAGATGCTGCCTTGAAATTGTTCTATCAGAAGGGCATTCAGCACGTTGGGGTCGATGAGATCGTGGCTCATTCGGGTGTTGCCAAAATGTCGCTTTATAATCACTTCCACTCCAAAGATTAATTAGTCGCAGAGTTTCTGCGGCGGCGGGATGAGAACTGGCGACGTTGGTTTGAAGCAACGGTTGAACAGTACGGGAAGACTCCGTTTGAACGCCTACTCGCTATGTTTGATGCGTTGAAAGACTGGTTTGAGCAGCCCAATTTTCGAGGGTGTGCATTCATCAATGCAACAGTTGAACTTGTGAATTCAGATCATCCGGGTTATCAAGTGGCCCTGGAACACAAGCAAGCACTTTACCAATACATCCTCAGACTGACACAAGCGGCAGCAATAAAAAACGCAGAATCTTTAGCCCGTCAACTATTGCTGTTGATTGAAGGGGCAATTGTGCTTGCCTTAATGGAAAAGCGTTCAGATGCGGCAGGGCAAGCTCGTGCGGCTGCTTTAGCTTTATTAACCGCACAAAGCCACCAATACCGGACTTCAGGTTCAACCAAACGACGCTAGTAGGTGTTTTAAGGAGAGAATAACGATGGACATGGAGCGAGAACCAACCTTTGAATGTAGAGGATTACCGAAACACAAACTGAATCAAGCGATCGCTTATATCAATGAACACTTAGATGAGAATTTGTCGTTAGAGGCAATTGCTACTCATCTCGGCATGAGCCAATACTACTTCTGCCGCCTATTTAGAGAATCCATTGGAGTCTCTCCTTACAAGTATTTGATGCAGCAACGGATGGAGCGAGCAAAGCAGCTATTAGAACAGAAGCAAACACTCATCATCGACATTGCTCTTCAGTGCGGCTACTCGGATCAAAGCACATTTGCAACCGCTTTTCGGAGAGCAGTAGGAATGTCTCCCAGAACCTATCAACAACAATTCTGATATCGCCAAGAGACAACACTAAAAAACAGCAAGAATTCCAAACTTTCGCAAGAAATCTCAAGACAAGCTTTAATCATTTTTTTATAGTTACTTCCAGTACACTGTAGTTTTCGCCAAAGAAACTGCATTGCATCTATCGAAAAAGTCCGAAAGATCAAGGATTCGGGATGCCTCAGTTTTGCTTTACTGACGTTACAAAAGATTTTTCCTAATGTTCTTGAATCTCTAGTGTACTGGAGACTTCAGGATAGAAGTAGTTTATTGCAGGAGGATTGAAATGATGACATCCACTGAAAATGTGATCGCAGGTCCGGCTCTATCTGCTTATCAAGTTGAGTTTGAATCAAAGCCTGCCGACGTTAAAGCGGGTGAGGTGGTAGACCTTGTTTTTACCATTCGGAATGCCAATGGCTTGCTCATGCACAATCTCCAAGTTGTGCATGAGCAAGCCATGCATCTGCTTGTCGTCTCTGAAGACCTGAGCGAGTTCCATCACTTGCATCCAGAACAACAAACCGATGGTCGTTTTCGTGTCACGCATACCTTTCCACAAGCTGGTAATTATCGGCTTTATGTCGATTACACGCCGATCGACACGCACCAAATTGTGAATCAACTGAGTCTGCAAGTTCTCGGAAAAGCACGTGAGTCGATCGCCCTGATTGAAGATGAACTCCCAACGAAAACAGTGAATGGCATACGAGTCACAATGAGGGCAAACCAACCCCTGCGTGCGGGTGAAGGCGTACTGCTCGATTTTGTTGTTGAAGATGAGCAGACCCATGAGCCAGTCACCGATCTTCAACCTTACCTGGGTGCGCTCGCCCACTTTGTCATCATCAGCGAAGATGGCGCAGAGTTTCTGCATGTTCATCCGATGGAGCATCACGGCGCATCGGCAGCCCATCACTCCGATCATGCAGTTTCATCCTCTACTCATCAACACACACACTCTGGTGAACTGCACTCAGTCGATACCATCACCCCTCAAATTAGCGCACATACAAGCTTTCCTCGTGCTGGACTTTACAAAACCTGGGCACAGTTACAGCGTGATGGACAGGTCATTACCGTCCCCTTCGTTGTACGGATTGCCGAGCAACAAACCTACTCAAGCTAAGTGGTTCTGTCTTTTGATAGGTTTTCAAAATTTGCTTGCCCCCCCTTGACTCTCTAGTGTACTGGACACTTCAAGATAAAGATAGTTCATAGCAGGAGGATGAAAATCATGACCTTACAGCTTACTGTTCCCAATATGGCTTGTTCCGCTTGTGGAGAAACCATCACGAACGCTGTCAAAGCTGTTGATCCGGTGGCAACGGTACAAGCTGATCCTAAAACCAAGTTGGTCAATATTGAAACGCAGCAGTCTGAAACGGCAATCAAACAAGCCATTACTGATGCGGGTTATACCGTCGCATAAGCAAAGCATCCAGAGAAATGGGGGGTAACACATGGAAAACGCAACCTTAAAACTGCGAGGCATGAGTTGTGCCTCCTGTGCCAACAACATTGAAGAAGCAATTCGATCGGTTCCCGGTGTTGAAGTATGCAGCGTCAACTTCGGAGCCGAGCAAGCATCTGTCACCTACGATCCGAGTAAAACGGACGTAGCCGCGATTCAGGAAGCGGTTGATGCGGCAGGATATGCAGCTCAACCCATGCAAGATGATGTGCTTGCCCCCGAAGATGATGCGGAACGACGAGAACGACAAGCCGAGAACCGTAAGTTAACTCGTAAAGTCTGGGTCAGTGGTGTTGTCAGCGCCATTCTGGTAATTGGCTCACTGCCTGTTATGACAGGCTTACCCATTCCCTTTATCCCCATGTGGCTGCACAATCCCTGGTTCCAGCTCGTCCTCACAACTCCCGTATTGTTTTGGGCAGGAAGTGAATTCTTCGTCAATGCTTGGAAAGCCTTAAAACGCCATACCGCAACGATGGATACGCTGGTGGCGATCGGCACCGGAACCGCTTATCTTTACTCGCTATTTCCGACATTTTTCCCTCAGTGGTTCGTGAACCAGGGGCTGAGTCCGGATGTGTACTTTGAGGCGGCAGCCGTCATTATTGCCTTGATTCTGTTGGGAGGGTTGTTACAGAACCGGGCAAAGGGACAAACCTCTGAAGCCATTCGTAAGCTGATGGGGTTGCAGGCGAGAACCGCACGAGTGATTCGCAATGGGCAAGAAGTAGATGTGCCGATCGCACAAGTCGTGTTGGGAGATGTCGTCTTGGTACGTCCGGGTGAAAAGATTCCGGTGGATGGCGAGATTGTCGATGGCTCCTCCACCATTGATGAAGCGATGGTCACGGGAGAGAGTATTCCCGTTAAAAAACATCCGGGCGATGAAGTGATTGGCGCAACGATCAACAAAACAGGTAGCTTCAAATTCCGAGCAACGCGGGTGGGTAAAGATACTTTCTTAGCGCAAATTGTGAAGCTGGTGCAACAGGCACAGGGTTCCAAAGCTCCGATTCAGCGACTTGCCGATCAGGTGACGGGATGGTTTGTGCCTGCGGTGATTGCGATTGCTATTCTCACGTTCATCCTCTGGTACAACATCATCGGTAACGTTACAATAGCATTGATTACCACCGTTGGTGTACTAATTATTGCCTGTCCCTGTGCGCTGGGATTAGCGACACCCACCTCGATCATGGTGGGTACGGGAAAAGGAGCCGAGAACGGCATCTTGATCAAAGGAGCAGAAAGCCTGGAAATGGCGCATAAGCTCCAAACGATCGTCCTTGATAAAACAGGGACAATCACGCAAGGAAAACCCACTGTTACCGATTTCGTCACAGTGAATGGTACAGCCAATCGCAACGAATTAAAATTACTGCAATTAGCTGCATCGGTGGAACGCAATTCCGAACATCCCCTTGCTGAGGCAGTTGTGCAATATGCCCAAGCTCAAGGTGTGGAATTAGCAGATGCGCGAGAATTTGAGGCGATCGCTGGAAGCGGCGTACAGGGATATGTATCAGACCGTTTGCAAATACATTTGCCTCAGGCACAGCAACAGAGCCAAATGCATTTGGTGCAAATTGGTACGCATCGTTGGATGAACGAGTTGGGCATTGATACGAGTGCTTTGCAGCAACAGTGGGAACGATTGGAATACTTGGGCAAAACCGTCATTTGGCTTGCCGTAGATGGCAAAGTTGAGGGCATTATGGGGATTGCCGATGCCGTTAAATCCTCTTCGGTTAATGCAATCCGCACCTTGCAAAAATTAGGCTTAGAAGTGGTGATGCTGACTGGAGACAACCGTCGTACCGCCGAAGTGATTGCGCGGGAAGTGGGGATTGAACGAGTGTTTGCAGAAGTGCGTCCCGATCAAAAAGCGGCAACCGTAGAAAAAATCCAATCAGAAGGCAGAATTGTGGCAATGGTGGGAGATGGTATTAACGATGCGCCTGCTCTCGCTCAAGCGGATGTCGGGATGGCAATTGGCACGGGAACGGATGTGGCGATCGCGGCCAGTGATATCACGCTGATCTCTGGGGATTTGCAAGGCATCGTGACTGCAATTCAACTTTCTCGCGCCACCATTCGCAACATTAAACAAAACCTATTCTTTGCCTTCATCTACAACGTGGCAGGCATTCCGATCGCGGCTGGCATTCTCTACCCGATCTTCGGTTGGTTGCTCAGTCCAATTATTGCGGGTGCAGCAATGGCATTCAGTTCAGTGTCGGTTGTGACGAATGCGCTACGTCTGCGGAACTTTCAACCTAAAACACGGAGTTAGATGAAACGGACGAAAGCAGGAGGAAATGACAATGCTCAAGACAATAGCGTTTTTTGGAACACTCATAGGATTCGGTTTTCTGCTCGGTGTGATTTCCGGCTCAATCTTAGGGACACTTGGATAGGAGGATTTCTCGATGGTGAAGAAAACAACAATCATCAGTGGTATTGCAAGCTTGGGATTAGTGCTAGGAGTAGCATCTAGCAGAGCGGTTGCACAAATGCCTCACGACATGAGCGACATGCAGCCGACTGAACAAACCGGACAATTTCGCCGCATTGATCAACCTATTGCGAATAAAGTAGCGGTAACACTGGGTGGATTAGGGTTAATTGGGTTGGAACTGTGGTGGTTTCTGCTCAGTAAACCAAAGTCGCGTAAGGCAACCACTCAGGGCGGAGTTCAGGAGGTGACTGTCAGAGTCGATGGTGGATATGAACCGAGCCATATTGTGGTGCAAGCTGAGCAACCCGTGCGATTAAACTTCGATCGCAAAGATCCCAGCAGTTGCTTAGAGGAGGTACGTTTCCCTGATTTTCGTATCGCCCAAGAGCTACCACTCAACCAAATCACCCCAATCGAGTTTACGCCTGATAAACCTGGCAGATATCAGTTTACCTGCGGCATGAATATGTTTCGAGGTGTGGTGGAAGTGCAGTCTGCAAACGGAGGTATGGCAATGGCGATCGCCTCTGTTCCTCAACCTACTCATCACTCTGATCACACTCATCACGCGGATCAGTCTACGGTTTCAGCCTCTGGTGTTGAAGCGATAATGACACCAGCAGGAATCCAACAGGCAACCATAACCGTTGCGAAAGGGTATCAACCAAAGCGAGTCATCGTCGAAGCTGGAAACCCCGTTCGTTTGCATTTCGATCGCCAAAATCCCAGTAGTTGCTATGACCAATTAATGATTCCAGACTTTGCGATCACGGTGAACCTTCCACTCGATCAAACAACAACGGTGGAATTTACACCAGAACAAGCAGGCGAGTATGAGTTCATGTGTGGCATGAAGATGAATCGTGGTGTGATTGAAGTGCGAGCTTCTAATAGCACTAGTGATGGGAAGGTTATTGCTCAAACTTCAATACAGGTGAGGTAGGCGATGTTTGTTCAGTGACAATTGCCCTGCAACGCCCCTTGACTCTCTAGTAGACTAGAGAGTTTAGGATAGAAGAAAGAACACTAGAGGATGGTGTAGTCGGTATGTTAGTTCAACACTCTCCTAAATTGATTGGTTCAGTTGCAAAAACAAGTGGTATGCCGATCAAAACGATTCGATACTACGAAGAGCTAGGTTTACTGAAGACAACTGGGAGAACTGAAGGTGGATATCGCTTGTTTAACTCAGATGTGTTCTCTCGGTTGAGCTTCATCAAGCGTGCCCAAGGATTAGGATTAAGTCTGTCGGAGATTAAGGAATTTCTAGATGTTTACGACCAGGGCGACCTACCGTGCGATCACATCAAGGTAAAGTTGGAAGATAAGCTGGAGGCGATCGAACAACAAATCCAGCAACTGCAAATTCTCAAACAGGAATTAAGAGGATTACTATCAGGTTGGGAAACCATTCCTGAACATCCTGAAGATACCATTTGTCCAATTATTGAACGGGTTTAATCAGTGTGTTTCATGCCTAAGTCCCACTAAACCGAACACCTTTAGGGCTGGCAGGAGGTTATGATTTTCATGATTAGAGCGGATCAACTGATTAAGGCGAACCCGTTCAATAACAACATTTTAAAACCCAAACAAAAATAGAATTTTTTTGAGTTTTTTGTGAGATCATCGTGACTCTTTAGCTAACTAGAGACTGAAAGTGAATTTATCTCAGCAAGCAAGTTATAAATTGATCCAAAAGCTGTTCGACTGAGCTAAAAACCAAGTTGACTCAGACAAAATTAGCTATCTGGTACCGAAATTACATTAGCGATCGCCTCAATCAAGCTATGCATTTATCTAATCTTTTAGAACATTTACTCTCAGCTAACAGCACTGATAGATCCTGTTAGTTGCCTTTCATTCGATGATTTTGTTCCTAATCGTTATTTTCCTTGGAGGTAATTATGGCTAAGATTGCTTTGTTTTATGGAACTCAAACAAGCAACACGCAAACCGCAGCAGAATTGATTCAAAAAGAGTTTGGTAGTGACGCTGTTGTAACACTACAGGATATCTCGCAAACTGAACCTAACGACTTTAATGAATATCAGTACATCATCATTGCATGTCCGACCTGGAACGTAGGAGAGCTACAGAGCGACTGGGAAAGTTTCTACGACGATCAGCTAGATAACATCGATTTTAGCGGAAAGAAAGTTGCATACTTTGGAGAAGGCGATCAAATTGGCTATCCCGATACTTTCCAGGATGCAATGGGAATACTGGAGGAAAAAATTTCTGAACTTGGTGGCGAAACGGTTGGCTACTGGTCTACTGAAGGATATGAGTTCAGTGATTCTAAAGCACTCCGAGACGGTAAGTTTGTGGGGCTAGCCCTAGATGAAGACAACCAGTCTGAACTAACAGAAGAACGCATCAAGGCTTGGGTTGCTCAACTCAAGACTGAGTTTGGGCTGTAGCTTGCTGATTATAAATGATGAGAAAAAAGCTTGACTCTCCAGTTTACTGTACAGTTTCCAGTGATGAACAGTTGAGCCAGGATCATTGCTCTGGCTGCAATGCCTTTAAAAAGATTGTGCCTCCTCGTGCATCAGGATTGCAGCATTTGTACTAGCTGGCAGATCGAGTATCACAATTGTGGCAGCCTTCAACACAATTTTTAACCTCCAGGAGGTAAATTATGACTGTTATGAATCGAAAAACTAAAAATACGACTGCTACATCCGTTACTGTTTATCGGATGTCTATGCCTGAGCATGAGTGCCCTTGGGGACTTCGTGCGATCAAATTGCTTCAGGAGCAAGGTATGGAATTCGAGGATGTTAAACTCCGATCGCGCCAAGAAGTCGATCAGTTCAAAGCAAAATACGGTGTTGCCACTACCCCTCAGATTTTCTTTGGTAAAGAACGAGTTGGAGGTTACACAGATTTGGCAGAACGGCTAAAGGTAGAAGCAGAAAAAGCCGAGTATTCCTATACTCCAGTCGCTGCGGTCTTCTCGACGGCCGGACTAATGGCGCTTGCCACATCGCTTGGAATTCCTGGCTTCATGGGATTTTCGCTCTCAATGCTGGCTTCGCTCAAATTGATGGATATTAACGCTTTTGCCGAGAGCTTTGAAAAATATGACCTCGTCACCAAGCGCTTCAAGCCCTATGGAAAAATCTATCCCTTTGCTGAGTTACTAATTGGGCTTGGGTTTCTCTCTGGCGTTGCCCCGCTTGCTACTGGAATTGGGTCATTGATTGTTGGTGTGAGTGGTGCAATTTCGGTCTTCAAAGCGGTCTACATTGATAAGCTGGCGTTAAATTGCGCTTGTGTGGGCGGTAACTCTAAAGCACCACTGGGTGTCGTCAGTTTTGCTGAGAACGCAATCATGGCAGTGATGGGTGGAGTGCTAACCTTTTCTGCATTGTCAGAGGCAAATATTCAGTCGATGCGAAGTCTAGAAGCATTGCCTCCAGCGGTGGTGCAGCTACGAGAAGGAAACTACGAAGCTAAATGAGTAGGATGATTGGGGTTGAGTTATGGAATCATCTGATTTTTCTGCAATGAATTCATCTTCTCAAAGGGCTTCAGTCCGTCCTCGTCGCTTTCGCCTGGGGTGGTTGCTAGGACTGCTGTTGCTAGGGGGCGGTGGGCTGGGAGTTTGGTGGGTTCTGGCTCCGAGTCGTGAGCCAGTTCCTGCAACTGCCCAGCAACCGGCGATGCCCGTCAAAACCTTGACCCTACAGCCGCGCCTCATTCAGGAGAGATCGGAGTTCATCGCTAATGTGCGATCGCGCCGTTCCGTAACATTACGACCTAGAATTCAGGGTCAAATTACTCAGATTTTGGCGACCCCCGGAGAACGAGTTACTACCGGAACCGTACTCATTCAAATTGATCCAGATGAACAACAAGCGGCTGTCAGCAGTACCAGTGCAGCAGTAGAATCGGCTCAAGCGAATGTGAAGAATGTCAGAGCTATATTGCGCTCGCTCGAAGCTGAACGAGTATCTAAATTATCGGATGTTGAACTTAATCAACAAGAATATGAACGCTATGCGGCACTGGCTGAAGTGGGAGCTGTTTCGCAACAGACACGAGACCAGTATGCTAACCGCATTGAAGTCGCGCGGGCTAACCTCAATGCGATTGTAGAACAAATTCAAGCGCAACAAGCTGCCGTTGTTCGGGCTGAGAAGGCAGTACAGGAAGCTCAAGCACGGATTCAAGAACAACAGGTGCAGCTTCAGTATTTTCAAATTGCGGCTCCGTTTGCAGGTGTTGTAGGCGACATTCCTGTGAAAGTAGGTGACTTCGTAGATACCTCTACCGAGTTGATCAGCGTTTCAGAGAATGATTCGCTAGAGGTAAATTTTTCAATCCCGGCTGAGCAGGCAACTCAACTGCAAGTAGGCAGCCCAGTTGAGTTATTCGACAGCCAGGGTCGCAAATTGGGAACTAGCCAAGTTTTTTTCATTGCTCCTAACACAGCTAACACAACGCAATCTGTTCTTGTCAAAGCCTCGCTTGACAATTCTGATGGGCAATTGCGAACCGATCAATTTGTGCGGGCAAGCGTGATTTGGAATCAGCAACCCGGTGTACTTATTCCCACAACTGCCGTGACTCGCTTAGGTGGGGAAGCCTTCGTTTATGTGATTGAACCTTCAGAGTTAGGATTCGTGGCTCGACAGCGCTTGGTTGAACTCGGCAGCGTGGAGGGCAATGATTATCAAGTTCTTGATGGATTAGAGCCAGGAGAAAGCATTGTTACCTCAGGAGTCCTGGCTCTAAGGGATGGTGTACCGATTACCCCTGAGTCCTAGCACCGGAATTTCTAGTATTACAGAGTTAGCTTATGTTCGCTGATTTCTTCATCAAACGACCTGTTTTTGCGATCGTTGGTGCTTTGGTTATTCTAGTGGCGGGATTAGTCAGCCTGCCGACTTTACCTGTCGAGCAGTATCCTGACATCAGCCCGGTGCAAATCACGGTGACTGCAAACTATGTCGGTGCCAATGCTCAAGTCGTCGAAGACACTGTCACTACTGTGTTGGAACGGCAGATTAATGGGGTCGAAGGCATGCGGTATATGAGTTCGACCAGTAGTAATGATGGCACGAGTACGATCGTCGTCACCTTTGAGCAGGGATATGACATTGATGTCGCTGCATCTGATGTGCAAAATCGGGTACTGCAAGTGGAACCGCGCTTACCAGAAGCTGTGCAACAAACGGGCGTATCGGTATCAAAGCAGTCTAGCGGCATTGTCTTAGCAATGGCAATCTATAGCGAAGACGATCGCTATGATGACATTTTTATTAGTAATTATGTGGATCTCTATGTACTAGACCCGCTCCGGCGCATTGAGGGCGTTGGCAACATTCTTACTTTTGGCGAACGTCGTTACGCGATGCGGGTTTGGCTAGACCCTAATCGACTCGCCAGCCGTAACCTTACTGCTCAGGACGTAATTAGTGCCCTCAATCAGCAAAATATCCAAATAGGGATTGGTAGCATTGGGCAACCACCTGTACCTGATAAACAGCTATATCAAATTGACTTGCAGGCGATCGGTAGACTGAGAGACGCAAACGAGTTTGAGGAGATTGTGCTGAAGGCCGAAACTGATGGCACACTGGTGAAATTGAAAGATGTGGGTCGGGTCGAGTTAGGGGCTGAAAACTATAGCTCGTTCGCCAGCTATAGAGGACATGTTTCAGTTGGCTATCAAGTGATTCAGATTCCAGGCAGCAATGCTTTGAACATTGCAAAAGCGGTCAAGACTGAAATGCAACGATTGGCAGAGAGCTTTCCTGCTGGCTTGACCTACGACATTCCCTATGATTCTTCATTGTTTGTAGAGGCATCTTTCAAGGAAGTCGTCATCACTCTGGTTCAAGCGGTGTTGCTAGTTGTGCTGGTAATTTTCATCTTCTTACAGGACTGGCGCACCACGATCATTCCAGCCATCACAATTCCTATTTCTTTGATTGGCACTTTTATATTCGTAAAACTATTCAGCTTTTCACTCAATAGCCTGACGTTATTTGGTTTAACTTTAGCAACTGGAGTGGTTGTGGATGATGCGATCGTTATCGTAGAAGATATTTCCCGTTTAATTCAAGAAAAAGGGCTGAGTCCAGTTCGAGCTGCAATTGAAGCTATGCACGAACTATTTGGGGCAGTCATCGCTACATCGTTAGTTCTTATGGCAGTGTTTATTCCTGTTGGCTTCTTCCCTGGAACCACTGGACAACTCTACAAACAATTTGCCCTGACGATTGCCTTTGCAATCGCCATTTCTACCTTTAATGCCTTGACATTAACTCCAGCCCTTTCTGCTCTATTGCTACGTCAACAGCCTCAATCACGAGGCTGGTTAGGTTGGAGCTTTAATCGCATCAATGGGTTTCTCAATTGGCTGCGTCGTGTTTATAATCGTGCCCTTCATTTCATCATTCGGTTTAAGGGAGCCGTGCTCATCCTGTTTATCGCGTCCTTAGGGTTAACGGGTTGGCTTTACCTGCGCGTCCCACAAGCCTTTTTACCCGATGAAGATCAAGGATATTTCATCAATTTGATTCAAGGACCCGATGGCACATCCTTAAATTACACCAAACAGATTGTGGAGCAAGCGGAACAACAGTTGCTCGACGTGCCCGAAATCCGAGCAACCTTTGCCGTTGGTGGTGTAGGATTTAGCGGCAATGCTCCTAATCGAGGATTTATGTTTGCGCCCCTCCAGCCTTGGACTGAACGAACCAATCCGGAACAGACGGTATCAGGCATTCTGAATCGGGTACGAGGATCACTGATGGCGATTCCGCAAGCTCCGGTGCTGGCAATCAATCCACCGACGATTCAAAGTTTGGGCAGTGTAGGTGGTTTTGTATTTCAACTGCAAGATCGAAGCGATCGTACCACCAGTGATATTAGCACGCTCGATCAGATGAAGGGTGAACTGCTCAATCGTGCTAATCAAACCCCAGGATTGCAGGCTGTTTTTAGCACCTATACGGCAAACGCACCACAACTGTTGCTTGAAGTTGATCGCGATAAAGCGGAGGCATTGCAAGTTTCAGTCGATGAAATTTACAGTACACTGCAAACCTATCTCGGTTCGCGCTACGTCAATGATTTCAATGCATTTGGTCGCACCTATCGTGTTTATATCCAGGCAGATCAACAATTTCGTTCTAATCCAGAACATATTAGTCAGTTGTACGTGCGTTCCAGACAGGGTGAAATGATTCCTTTGAGTAACCTCATGACCATGACTCAAACAACTGGTCCGCAAACGATTAATCACTATAACCTGTATCGATCAATTGAAATTAATGGGACAGCCGCGCCTGGGTTTAGTTCTGGACAAGCTATTCAAGCCATGGAAAGATTGGCGGCTGAGGTGTTACCTCCCAACATGGGATTTGAGTGGTCAGGAATTTCTCTGGAAGAACTAGAATCTGGAGGGCAGGCTCCCATCATTTTTGGGTTAGGTGTTTTCTTTGTACTCCTGGTTCTGGCAGCTCAGTACAACAATTTTGTTGATCCACTCATTATCGTGTTGTCTGTTCCTTTGGCGGTTCTAGGAGCGTTATCAGCTCAATCTCTGCGAGAGTTACATAACGATGTATATTGTCAAGTTGGACTCGTCATGTTGATTGGTTTAGCTAGCAAGAACTCAATTTTGATTGTAGAGTTTGCCAATCGATTACGCGATCAGGGACTTTCAATTACTAAAGCAGCTATACAAGGCTCACAGGAGCGATTACGCCCAATTTTGATGACAGCCATCTCTACCCTGTTAGGCATTTATCCGTTGGTTATGGCAACTGGAGCCGGATCAGCTAGTCGCCAATCCTTAGGAACGGCAGTTTTTGGTGGAATGTTAGTTTCAACACTTTTGAGTTTATTCGTGGTGCCCATGCTCTACATCATGATTAGCAAGATTCGAGAACGATTGATGCGCTCGCCATCCATCCACATCTTTGATGAACAGGCTTGATTCAACAGTCAGAAAAGTTTTAATTGAGAGCTAGATTCTTCAGTTTACTAGAGAATCTAAGAAGCAATCTTTGAAGATTACACAATGAATCGTTTTTATAGCCGTGGCAAGCAGCAGCGGCACAAAAGTTAGGGATGACCGTTCGGAGCGTGCGCCGACTGATGCGGCAATTACGCGAGGAGGGAGTGGAGAGTATCATCCGGCGATCGCGCTCGGATCGAGGAGAAGCGCGCATCAGCTCTCAGTGGCAGCAGTTTATTGTGAAAACTTATCGCTCTGGGAATCGAGGCGGTCGGAGAATGAACCCGGCACAAGTGGCAGTGCGGGTGAAGGTACGGGCACAAGAACTAGGGACACAAGAGTATCCGAGCCACATGACGGTCTACCGCATCTTGAAGCCGTTAATCGAGCAGCAGCAGCAAAAGCGATCGCTCTTGCTGGCGACAGGACCGTTTGACGCTGAACACCCGTGAAGGATTAGCGATTGGGATCGAGTGGTCGAATCAAGTGTGGCAGGTGGATCACACCCGCGCTGATGTGTTGGTGGTGGATCAGGCAGGGCAAGTTTTAGGGCGACCTACCTTAACGCTCGTGGTTGACACCTACTCGCGGTGCATTATGGGGATGCATCTCGGCTTTGACGCGCCTAGTGCCGCCGTGGTGTGTTTGGCATTACGCCATGCGATCCTACCCAAACAATACAGTTCTGCCTATGAATTGCAGGGAAACTGGGGGACGTATGGGCTACCACAATATTTATATACGGATGGGGGGAAAGACTTTCGAGCGCAACACTTAGAGCAAGTGGCAACCGAATTAGGCATCGTACTGTGTCTGCGTCGCAAGCCCTCCGATGGTGGGATTGTCGAGCGACCCTTTGGCACATTCAATACCCAATTTTTCTCAACCTTACCCGGCTATGTCAGCAGTAATGTAGAAACGCGATCGCCCGTGGCGGAAACCGAAGCTTGTTTAACGCTAATTCAGCTAGAGCAATTGTTTGTGCGCTACATCGTGGATCACTACAACCCGGCGATCGATGCCCGTATGGGCGATCAAAGCCGCATCGGACGGTGGGAAGCCGGACGCATTGCCCAACTGTCTCTGTTAGGGGAACGCGAGTTAGACCTGTGCCTGATGCGACGCGATCACCGAACGGTGTACCGCAGTGGCTATCTCCAGTTCGCCAATCTAACATACCTTGGCGAACATTTAGCTGCTTATGCCGGAGAATCGGTCGTGCTGCGGTACGACCCCCGCGACATCACGACTGTCTTCATTTATCAGGTGCAAGAGTGTAAAGAAGTGTTTCTCACTCGTGCCCATGCTCAGGGCTGGGAAACCGAAACCTTGTCATATGCAGAAGCCCAGACACTCAGCCAACGCAAACGAGAAGCAGGCAAAGCCATTAGTAATCGATCGATGCTGGACGAAGTGCGCGATCGTGATCAGCGCGTCAAGAAACTCCAAAAGCAGCAAAAACAAAACGGGAATGCGCCCAAACCCCGCACCGCTGCTCAACCCGATATCGTAGGAACCGATGCACCCATCAGCGTATCATCCTCCCTGGTTAATTCGCCTGCAACTGAACCTGTTACCGAGTCGGAGCCAGAGACGATCAAGCCGAAGAAGTCGGTGCCCTATGTGCGGGTTTATGATTACGAAGACCTAAAACGGAAGGCAGGCTTACTGTGACACAGCGCGAGATCGAAATCATCATTCCCCCGCAACGTCAACTTGATGCGGCAACTGAGCAACAAATCGAACGCCTGCAACGTCATTGTAGATTTATCGTTTGAAGAAGTTTCACGCTATTTGTCGCCGCTGTTGCATTAAGAGATATCGATAAGGATAGCCGAAGCTTGTGCCATATGAGGACGGAAGCTAAACAGTTAAACAAAAAGTACCACGTTAAATGTCATTGTCTGGTGAGGTGTAGAATCAAGTTGCTCGACGAGCGATAATGCCTGGGTGTCCAGTCATTAAACCTGGGAACAATAGATGACGTTGAGTGAACTAGGCTAGATTAGTACCAAACTGCTGCCCATCCACCAAATTCATCTCAGTTGTAGAATGTAACCTTTTGTAGATAGAAGCCTTTCAACCGAACCAAAAGGTGTAGAAAACCGAATAAAAAGAGTAGAGGGTTCTAGGGATAGGAAACATGTTACCAGTGAAGAGGATGTGCGATCGCCTCCCAGTTGGATAAGGGCTCAAAGTCTAGGTTCAAAGCCTGACTATGTCTAGCAACATCTTCGCTCAAGATGGTAACGTGTCGGCAAGTTCCTGATTGTGGATGCCCACTGTCCGATGTCGTGATTGTAGGAAGAACGGCTGAAGAACGCGATCGCGCTTAGTAGGTTTTGCCTAAGTTAGCTTGGGAGCGATCTATGGAAGAGCAAGGAATCAAAGGCTCTAAGACAGAGGCAGATACTGTGGAACAGAGGACGCTGATCGAGGAATGCGACAAGTATGTTAAAGTTCATCTCCCAGCATCGGTTCAATATCTGGTACTCTTGCCAAAATCTGGTCAAATCTCTCGTAATCGGCAACTTGTGCTGCTTGCCGCAAGCGTGAGAGAGAGCGTTCGACTTCTAGCTGCTGGGTAATTGCAGCAATCAACCATTGCTCTAGGGGGATTTGACTTGCCGCAGCTAACTGCCGTACTTCTTGCATTAACTCTTCCGGTAATTGCAATAGATAAGAACTCATTCGCTTAAACGCTCCTTTAAATTCAAGGCTCGAACCAAAACTCCAGGCTGAATCACTGCAATGCCGAATTGTGATGTAGAGGGCAGGAAATCTCGTTCATTAAACGTGACAATTGCCGTAGCTTGAGCATTGATAGCACATTCTAAAACTCTTTCGTCATTGGGATCGCTTAGTTGCGGTCGCCATTGGAAATAGATAGGAACTGGCTTCAAAACATCTGCCAGCACTCCTAGTACCACATCGACCTCCTCTAGTGAAGTCCAAAACTGTCGTAGGTTCTCGTCGCGCTTCAACACATCAGCATATTCAAGAAAAAGGGCTTCTGAAAGACATCCAGTAATGGCTCGTTGCCTCAGAGCGCTCAGAATCAAAAAACTAGCACCTCGTCGAGAGCGTAGTGCTGCAACCAAAATGCAGCTATCGAAAACATACATCTTCAATTTAGCCAATTATTTAATTCAAAATACGATTTTCCGTGTGCTATTACTGCTGTGAAACAAAACTGTCGAATTTTTTAATGAATATTGTCGGTGTCCCTACCAAATGTGCAACGAAATTTGAGGAATGTCATGTCAAAGAGTTATAAGGAGAAGGTTGGAATCTAACCCTGAAGCTGTCAGAAGGAGTAGGATGAACCCCATGCACCAGGAGTAGGAAAGTAGCGATCACTGCTTGAGGTGTGGTGGAACTGAAACAAAACAATGCCAATGAAGGCAACCAAGTCAACCCAAAGCTGCCCCTCACCTGCACCGCGCGCGTCCAACACCAATAGCAATAACCGTACATCAAGGCTGGAGCAGATAATAACTCCTTCGATATGGCTCAAAATTGAATGCAGCTTTCCCAACGTCAAACAACTCGGTATTGCAAAAGTGTGTAATCCCGAATTAGTTTAACTTGTTGGGGAACGCCGTAGCAGCAATTCTACTACATCATGACAGAATGACAGAGCCACCAACTCAAGCCAGTCATAATCCTAGTCAGTCAACATAGCGTGCATGGCGGCTCGATTGACTGCTCTGCCTCAAGTCCAGAGACTGTGTGATGATGTGCAAATTGCCCAGAGCAATCAATTGCAAGCTGCGGGTGTGGTGGGCGACCACCTACGCTAGTAAACCAAAAGCCCGTGCCAGTGAATTGCCATCCTCTAAAGCCGATAGGCTGACAGTGCAACCAGCATGTTGTTATGTAGAGTGAGAGTGAGGTTTAGTTTTTAGATTTAGTTTAGTTTTTTAGGGGCGAAGACAGTTGAGCCGTAGCAGGCAGGAGTAGCGGACAGGTAAGTACTCAGGGCTGCGATTGCAGAGATAGCACCACAAATACTGGTTTAGGCGTACGGTTAGTCAGCAAAAATTTAGCTGTATAATAATGGCGCTCAGTGGAGCCAGACAATTTTATACGCTTAAGTAAGATAGGACTAAGGCTTGAGTTCAAAGTGAGCGATGTGAGCGATCGCCCTTCAATATCAGCAAGGCTACGAGCTAAACCCGAAATTCATCCAGGATCAGGCGAGGCATAGTAGCGGAGCTTGAGCTAGCAAGCGAGGACAGGCAAGGGAAATGACGCATTATACTGAGTACAGCAGGGCAGGCAATAGCAGAACACGGTTAGAGGCAAGGCTAGCACTTGATCGCACTGTTTGACTCAGCAATGATGAAGGCACAAGAAGCAAGTGATCGCGCTGATAGCTAGAAACAAAGTCAAACAATCGCAGTATGCTATATCAGCAACCAATAGAGGCTACGATAGGGATGCGATCGCACTGCTTTAGGCTAAAGAGCCAACCAACAATCAACAGAGCAGAGGCACTCCTACGAGCGTACAATTACTGAAAGGCGAATAAATTAAAAGTGTATATGTACAGCAATTCCTACAATCTTACAGACATATTTGTACATCTATACAGTTGTACGAGCAAGCTGTATAGGTGCATCTATGCAATGTAAATGTAAAAGCCTTGTTAGATAAGCACTCTAGACTAGCATACTCATGCCCTAAAATATCTGTATAAATCTAGGTAAGGGCGGATAAGTTGACCAAGTTGACCCTGTACAGTTAAAAATTTGACTGTATATACAGGTAAACACGAGCGTACATTGTTATATTGGAATTCCAATATAACAATGTA